>JAGNOY010000006.1 GCA_017989935.1 Chitinophagaceae bacterium | reverse complement strand
CAGCATCACCTGCAGAGAAGCCAGGTCCACCAACACTTACCCAACTCGTACCATCAAAGGTCATTACGCAAGCTTTGCTGTCATACACATTATCCTTATAAGCAATATAAGGCGTAGCTCCATCGAATGTGAGTGAAGTAAAGGCCACTGCCCCATCTGAAAATCCTGCTTGTCCTACATTGACCCAAATACTCCCATTAAATTTCATCACAGTAGCTTTGTAATTGTTGGCTATATCTTGGTATGCAACATAAGGAGTTCCGTTGTTTATTACCAATGAAATGTAATCAGCTCCACCTGCTGAGAAACCTGCAGTTCCGACATTTATCCATGAGTTTCCGTCAAACTTTTTCACCACTACTTTTCCTGCCAATCCTGCGCCAAAATCTGTACATGCTACATAGGGGGTAGTGCCATCAAAGGCAAGCGATGTATTAAAGGAAGTTCCATTTGAAAAACCTGGAGTACCCACATAACTCCATTGTGCGGAAACAGTGCTGACAAAAAATACCATGGCCAAGCATAATAGACAAATTTGTTGTTTCATAATCATTTTGATTTAATTGAAACTCGAAACTAGATCAATGAGCAAATAAGAAATTACAAATTTAATGAAACCCTTGTTTGGGTTTGTGAATCACCATTCTGGCTTTGTCTCATGTAAAAAGTAACCTTTGGATATCACACTACACAGCTGCTAGAAAGTATGTCGATTCATGTTGAGACAAATGTTGCGGTACTTCGCGCGAGGGATGGTCGTGAAAAGCCCATGCGCCTCGCATGGCTTGCAACAACAGCCCGGTATCGTTGTATTGCAAACAATCAATCGGCGAGTTTTCACTTGCCAATACAACGATACGCGCCCAAAGAAAAATTATATTAACGATGAATGTGCCACATAATAATCCTTCATCACTGTAAATACTTGCTGTTTGAGTGACTCTGTATCTGAAGCCATTAAGCCTTCGGTACTGATTTCTGGCAGAAAATGAAATTCAATTCGATGAGGCCATGCCCACATTTTTTTATTCGAATCTAAAATGGCTTTGGTACCAAATATCAATCCGGGAATAATGGGTTTCTGGGTTTCAATGGCCACTTTAAATGCACCATCATAGAATCGAGCAAGTGGCTGATCTGTTTTGTTTCGAGTTCCTTCTGGAAATAAACAAAGATGTAAACCACTTTGTAAGGCTGCTACCATTTTAGGCAAACTATCCTTACGACTTGTGGCATCTTGTCGTGTAACTAAGATGGAGCCTGCTTTGTAGATATAACCAAAAATAGGAATGCGTGACATTTCTACTTTAGCTAAAGTCCTATTAGGACCGGGAATACCTGGAGATGAAACTGGTACATCCGCCAAGGTATTGTGATTGAGGGTGACTACATAATTCTTTCCGGATTTAAAATTTTCTCGTCCTCTATGTTTCACTGGACAAAATATCAAAGGCATATAGATGCCCATCCAAATTTGAAAACCACGTTGCACTACTTGATTAGATATTTTTTCTGATGCCAAATTTTTGAAGATAAAAAATATCAAGGCAACGGGAATCATGGTAAGGGCAAAGAGAATCATGCCGTACACAAAATAAATTCTACCAAGAATATTTTTTATCAAAATTGTGGATTTAAGGACCAAAAATACTACTATTTTTTAGAGTACAAAATTGCCTTGCGAAATCGAATTTACTTACTCTTGTCAATTTCCTTTTGCAATTCGCTTTCTTCAAGTTCGATATGATGTTTCTTTGCAAATGATTGTTGGGCTTGTTGAAATACGTTGTCGATCACTGCTTCTTCTTTAGTAATTTTTTCTTGAATGGTAGTCAAATCTGCAATCACTTGTTCGGTATATTCTTCCTTGGCTAATAATTCAACTAATTGCTTATACTCTTTTTCTAAGGTATTTAAATAAAATTTAAACATACTGACTGCGGCTACTTTAAAGTCTTCTCCATACTTAAAGGGTTTAGCATCATTGATGGCTTTGATAGCAAAACTAGCTACCTGTTTAGTCTTATTCAATTCTACAAAAGATTGAGAAGCTCTTTCACTTTTATTAGAAGTTTCTGCACTTGCTACTGAAATAAAACTCAAAATACCATGACCGATGGTGTCTTGCAATTCGATAATATAATCATTAAACTCAATGGCCGATTTGAAGGTTTTTGTTTGTGCTTGGCTTTGATATAAAAAGAACATACATAAAAGACCTAGTATACATTGTTTCATAGGATAAAATTTCACACAAGGTAAATAATACTTTTAGACTATTCAACTAGGATCCCATTTAATTGCCTGACTTCCAAGTTGGCTGAGAATTTCATTTGTTTTAGAAAAATGTTTACATCCCAAAAAACCTGTATGGGCTGAAAAGGGTGACGGATGAGGGGCTTTTAGAATAAAATGCTTTGTTGCGTCAATCAGGCTTGCCTTTTCTTGAGCAAATTTTCCCCAAAGTAAAAAGATCACGCCTTGTTTTTCTGCTGAAATTTTTTCGATTACGGCATCGGTAAAAATTTCCCAACCAATTTTGCTGTGACTCATTGGCAAATTAGCTTCAACAGTTAAGGACGCATTTAGCATGAGTATACCTTGCTTAGCCCAGGCTGTTAAATCGCCATGAGCCGGAATTGGTATTCTTAAATCATCTTGTAATTCTTTAAATATATTCATTAAGGATGGAGGTGGTTTGATACCTTTTTGTACACTAAAGCATAATCCATGTGCTTGATTTGGTCCATGATAAGGATCTTGGCCTAAAAGTAACACCCTTACCTGATCAAAAGGCGTTTGATCAAAAGCAGCAAACAAATTTTTTCCTTCTGGATAAATAATTTTACCAGCCTGTTTTTCTTGTTTGAGAAATGAAACGATTTTTTCGAAGTAAGGTTTTTCAAATTCGTGACTCAATGCATATTTCCAGCTTGATTCTATATTTATGTTCATTTTGATTTGATATTTGCATTCTTGAATATCCTGCCCAAAATACTTCTTTTTTTGTTTTGTTGTTTAAACTTCTTTGAAGTAAGAGCGCAGCAATTAAACCTAGGATATAAAATAGGATTCAGTGCAAGCTTTGGAAACACAGTGCAAAGAATCGGTGCCTGTACTGGTTTTTATACCCAATATAATTTTATTCAATTTCATGTTTTAATGAATGGATACTATGTTAGAAAAAGTTTTGGACTTGCTCGAAATCATCTTGAGTTACAAAGCGGTGAAGGCATTGCTTTTCAATTTGGAAATAAACATGCCGACTATTCCTCGATAGCCCTGATGAACCATGCGAGTAATTATAGTCAACGTGATTTTAATGTAGGTTATACCTTGAAGCAATATATAAATGGTTCGAATACTTCTCAATCTACAGCATTGATACATCTATCTTATAGAGGTTTAAGTCTAAGTACCGAAAATGACGCTTTCCTTTTTTCGTACTTTGATAGATTCAGAACAGCGGCATTCAACATACGTTATGAATGGCTAAACAACAATCAAAAGTACTTCAATACAAGTTCCGCTATCAGCGCAAAATTACTTCTGTTTACTGGTGATGTATTAGCCAAACAATCTAATCGAATACTAACAAGTCGATATCCAGCACGAAATGGATATATGGATTTGAGCAAATCAGCTTGTGGACAATGTTCACATGGAATCATCGCTATCCAAGTTGAAAGTGCCATGTTAGGGAAACAAGCTGTTTCTTTTCAAGCCGGTATAGATGATGAACATATCAGACATAGAATACAAAATAAATGGATACATGATATAAATTGGTTGCCTGCAGATAAAGATCATTATAAGAATCCTCATGTGCCTATGTTGCAAGAAAATGGGGAAGCCTATTTGTTTGAATCAGGAACAAAAGTCAGGAAAGCACGTTCATATATTCAAGTTGGAATGAATGAACCAGATTTTTATTAATAAAATAATTTAGGCTGAAGCTTCTTCGTTGAAGATATCTTTCATCTTGCCACACATGTTGCTTAAAATCATCTTACGAGCCAACACACACATACCTGCAAAAGATACTGCATCTGAAACACCATGACCAACAACTAGCGGTTTATTTACACCTAAAACTGGTACACCCGCATATAGGCGATGATTAAATTTATCTAAAAATTCGTCTTGAATATTTCTTTTGGTTTTTACTACATCATATAAGGACTCAGCCAATTTCAACACAATATTTCCTGTGAAACCATCTGTAATAATTACATCAACCTTGTTGTCTAAAAGATCACGGCCTTCGATATTTCCTTTAAAATTAATGTCTTTATTTTCTTTCAGTAAAGGATAAGTAGCTTGGGCTAATAGATTTCCTTTTCCTTCTTCTTCGCCAATATTTAATAAACCGACAGTTGGGTTATCTATTCCAACAATTTCTTTGGCATAAAAACTTCCCATAGTTGCAAACTGATTTAAATTCTCTGGTTTGCAATCTGCGTTGATGCCGATATCAAGCATGATACTATATGTGCCATCAATTTGAGGAACAGGAGTTGGAATAGATGGGCGCAGAACCCCATTCATTAATTTAATTACATGAGAGGCACCTACAAGCATAACCCCTGTGTTGCCGGCACTCATAAAAGCATCAACTTCACCTTTCGCTAACATGCTAAAACCTAACACCAAGGATGAATTAGGTTTTTCCTTCATAGCTTTGATTGGATGTTCGTGCATGCCAATCACTTCGTCTGTATGAAGTATAGTGGTTTGGGCGGCTTTTTCACCAAGTCCTTCTTCAATAGCCGATTTGTCACCTAGTAAAACTAAATGACAATCGTTGTATTTTTCTAGAAACGACAAAACACCTAAACATGCTTCTTTAGGTGCATAGTCTCCTCCCATCATGTCAAGGGCTATTCGCATACTTGATTTTTTGAGATTTAAGATTCAGTTTCCTCTTCAGGCGCAGCTTCTTTAAGTGGTTTTTCCATCACTACACGGCCTTTGTAGAACAATTTATTTTCTACCCAATGAGCGCGATGACGTAAATGGATTTCACCTGTTGTTTTGTCTGTGCTTAAAGTATCAATCACTGCTTTGTAATGCGTACGACGCTTCGCGCTTCTTTGCTGTGAGTGTCTTCTTTTAGGATTAGGCATATCGCTTAATTTTTAAATTTTAATTTAGTTTATTCTTTAATTCCTCCCAGTTTGCACTGATCGGATTAGAGCTTTGTGTTGTCAAATATGCAAGTGCTTGAGGGTTGCAAGTGCTTTTTCCTTCTTTGTCATCTGGATGAATGTGCTGAATAGGCACACTCAAAATGATAAATTCGTAAATCCAGGGTGATACATCTAATAAACTTTCTGAGCGACCAATATATGCCACTTCTGCGTCCTCATCTGCTTTTTGAGCAACAAGTTCGTCGTCTATTTGTTTCACCACAAGTTCAAATTCATCCCACAAATTCATCTCATAATCATCTCCACAACGATCGCAAGCAATGATAATTTTACCATTTATTGCGAACTTCAAGAGAAAGATCCCTTGTTTTTTGTCGAAAGATAATTTGACTTCAATCTGGGTTTGATTAAACTCAGGTTTTTCAAAATTTTCAAAGAAACTGTCATCTATTTGGTAATTATATTCATGAATACCAGGTTTAAGACCTACAAAAGCAATGTCATACGTCCTAGTATGTTTCATAATCACCCCCTATTTGACAGGGGTGCAAATGTAAGTAAAAAAATAGATTTAGCGGAATATCTCCATAAAATTAAGCAAAAAGGCTTTAGTTTTTTAGCGAAAACCAGCTCAAAATAGCTAAAACCCCAAAAAAATAGCTAATTAAATCATTTTGAATAGACTTTTTCTCCGCCTAAATAAGTAGCTAGAACTTTAGCATGTATAATTTCTTTAGAACTCGCTTTCATGATATCAAGGGGCAAAATGACAAAATCAGCCATTTTACCTACTTCTATACTCCCTTTTTTATTTTCTTCAAATACAGATTTAGCCGCCCAAATAGTCATACCTCTCAGTGCTTGTTCGCGCGTTAAAGCATTCGACATTTGAAACCCTTCTACCGGCAGTTGATGTTCATCTTGTCTAAACACTGCTGCATAAAAAGTACCTAATGGATTTAATGGTTCTACAGGAAAATCTGTACCTAGTGGTAGCCAATCATTTTGCTTCAATAAGTTTTGATACGCATAGGCATAAGGCATTCTATGCGCGCCAATTCGTTGTTCAACCCAAGACATATCACTGGTAGCATGTGTAGGTTGCACAGAAGGTATAATATGATATCTCCCGAATATCGAAAAGTCTTCGGGCGCAATTAATTGGGCGTGCTCAATGCGCCACCGACGGTCGTTGTTAGAAGTGAGCACTTCACTATATAAGGTAAGTGCTTCATGATTGGTTGCATCTCCAATGGCATGAATATTCAGTTGATACTTTGATTGAATTACTTGCTGCGTTAATTTTTTAAGTTCTGCTACAGAAATTAAGGCATAGCCTGTATGCCCATGCTGATCTTGATATTCTTGCAACAAATGTGCGCCTCGCGACCCTAAAGAACCATCTGCAAATACTTTAAACCCTATCAAATGAAACTGATCATTCCATAAGGGTTCTTGATGTAAATACTCTTGGATATTTTTTTCATCATTCATCAACATACCGGCAATACGCACCTTGAGGCCTTTATGCTCAAAAGCATATTGCAACCACTTTACCCAATCGTTTTCTAAACCACAATCAACCACACTTGTTAACCCTACACTAAAACATTCTTTTTCAGTTTGGCCAAAATAAGTGCTTGCCAATTCTTTATCAACTGAAGGAATTACCTTTTGCACAAGACTCACAGCTTTATCAATTAGTATACCGGTTAGTTTACCTTGTCGCTTTTCTATAACGCCTTGCTCCACAGAGGTTGTATCTGTAATATGGGCTAAGTCTAAGGCTTTTTGATTACACAGCACAGCATGTCCATCAATACGCATGAGAAAAATGGGCGTTGAAGGAAATAACTTATCTAAAGTATCTTTTGTAGGGAATCGTTTGCCTTCCCAATCATGCTGATCCCATAAACGTCCTTCTATCCAAGTACGTTGATTGGTTTTAGCATATTCAATAATTTTTGCTACAATTTCATTGAATGATTTGGTGCCATACAAATTGAGTTTATATTGATCTAATGAATAGCCCGTAAAATGACAATGCGCATCGATAAATCCGGGATAAATGAATTGTTGTTTGGCATCTACCTTGTTTGTTGCTTCATACAAAGAAAGTAATGAATCGCCACCGACTGCTATAAACTTACCATCTTTTACCACGGCCACATGTGCAACCTCAAATTTTTCATTGACCGTATAAATTGTTGCGTTGTATACAATAAAATCTGCTTGTTTCTTTGTACAAGAAATAAACAAAAACGAAAGCCCGATAAAGCTATAAGGTATAAAATTCGAGAAAAATCTTGTTAGTATATACGTATACATATAAATCAATTGCAACATTACAAAGACTCAGTTGAATTAGAAAGACAAACTTTGTTTGAAGGCTGTTGCGACAACGATTGAACGGAAAGCCCGGACCCATCTCGTTCTTCAAAACGAGATGGGACGGACTTGGAGGGAAAGCGTGTATGCCGCCCAAGAAAAAAAAAATACATAAAGCATTAATTAATCATCACCCAATGAAATCCGAATCGAAAGCCAAAATTTTGCGCGCCATAAAATGCATAATTCAAATGATTGGCAATAAACAGCTGTTGAATTTGATCGACAGCCACAGAGGCCCTGAATCGTTTCACCTTGAAATTAAAAAAGGCTGCAAACTGCGGATAATTGGCTATTTGACGCTGATACTGTGTGACAAAACTATTCCAAATTGGACTATAATTATCTGCATAATACGTCGAATTCCATCGAAACTCTAACCCCGTAGACACTTGTAATTTTTGCTTAAATAATTTGTCTTCATAAGCCAATCTGTGTCGAGAAGCAAACAAAGGCAAATGAATGGATGATTGATTAGAAACGACCTGCAAGGCTAATTGATTATCCAATATCCATTTTCGCCAATGCAATCCTTTATTCAGTAATACTTGTGCAATAGGAATTATTTTCGAATACTGCTTATTTTGCAACGAAGTATCTCGATAAAGATAATTACCTACCATCAAGTAACGACATTCAATTGAGGTGTATTTCGATGGCCATAAAAATTGCGCATAGATTTTTGTGAAACTTTGTTTAGAGAAGTCTTTATTTAGTTGAAAATAATTAGAATTAAAACCACTATACAAATATGGTGCAGTTTGCAAGCTTTGCATCAAACCCACTTGTAATATCCCTGAGTGATTCAAGATATAACGCCCCGCAAGGGCAGAAAAATTAAAATTCCCTTTGGTATTCCCTGTCATGTAAAGGCGAGCTTCGGCACTATAAACCCATATACTATCATGACTTAAAGGCTTACTTATTTTGCCGAATAAAAAATTATTGTAAAAAGATCTTTGATAAGGTCCGTTGTTTGGACTTTCGATTTCTAACCCATAACCTGCTTCGGCACGAAATACATTATCCTTGACATATACATTCCCTTGTAATGAAATCATGTTACCAATCAGTCTTCTGAAATATTTTACTTGCAATGAATCACCCAACAAAGGCGACACCTCAGCTATGTTTGTATAAAACAAACTATCAGGCGTCAAATCTTTATAACGATAGTAGGCAAAATCTGCATAAAATTGATGTCGAATTCCAAATACAGGTTTAAAACTCAGACTTTTTTCTGTACTGTCTGCATTAATGATCGTATCCGTTTGACCAAAATCGTAATGATGATCGAGATGTAGATGAAATGATCTAAAATTATTACTGATAGAAGAGCGTGTAGTGCTAATGCCATCAATAACCACGGGCACTAAGCGTTTGTCGTTGTAACGAATATCTGATAAATATCTTTCATTAAGAATACCTCCATTTTCATCTTGTTGTATTTTATTATAAAGCACAGCACCTAATAAGGCATAACGCAAATTCGGCGATTGGTAATTGGTGCTTAAAGAAGCATGATCTTGATTTGTTCGTTGAAATTTATAAAAACCGGGCGAACCAATTTTACTATACTTAGCTGTAATATTCCAAAGTGGTTTTACATTTTGGCTATGCATAAACTCTATCATCTGCTCTTGCTTGGTGCCTAAACGATAATATAAATCGGTATAAGGACGTGTGGTATTGATAAACTTTGTGCTATCCCAAGTAACCAAGTAAGCATTAAAAACTTTAGACCCAAACTCCATGCCCGCTTGCATGCTAGGATTAAAGTATATAGAATTATAGGCGCTGCCTGTATTACCTAAATCTTGATCCCAAACAGATATAAGAGGATTTCTGTGTAAGAAATGAATGCTTGAATCTGGTGCTATTTGACTTGTATCTGAGGCAGTTCTGTAATGAATTACCACTTGATCATTCGTCTTTAGCTGTTTCTTTTTCGTAGAATCTGATACAATTTTTTGTTCACTCGTAAGGATAGAACTATTGGTACGATTGCCAAATACTTGCGCTTGAACACTATGAACTACTAGCAAATTTGCAAGCAACAGTAACAGATATGTTTTTACATTAAAACGAAAAGACTTTAGCAAAGCAACGAGTTGAATGGGCAAATGTAGCCTTATACAAACTAAAAATTACTTAATAATTCGGTAAAGATTAAAGCCATTTTAGGGGCGGCTAAATTTGCTGCTTCTAGCACTTCTTCATGTGTAATGACATTCATTTCATCGCGAATACCTAAATCAGTGACTACACTCATGCCAAACACAGCCATGCCACAATGCTTAGCTACAATCACTTCAGGCACGGTACTCATCCCTACTGTATCGCCACCAATGATGGCTAACCATTTATATTCTGCACGAGTTTCAAACGTGGGGCCTTGCAAACCAATATACACACCTTCATGCACCAGAATGTTGTTGGCTTGTGCAATTTCTTTAGCCCGAGAAACCAAATTTAAATCATAAGGTTCTGTCATATCCGGGAAACGAGGACCTATACTTTCATCATTTTTACCACGCAAAGGATGTTCAGGAAATAAATTAATATGGTCATTGATAATCATCAAATCGCCTACCTTAAAAGCTTTATTCATTCCACCTGCCGCGTTGCTCACCATCAGCAATTTGGCGCCTAATTGATGCATCACTCGAACTGGAAATGTAGTTTCTTGCATACTATATCCTTCGTAATAATGAAAACGCCCACTCAACATTACTACTTCTTTACCTTTGATTTTACCAAACAACAATTTTCCTCCGTGACCTTTTACAGTACTCACTGGGAAATTAGGTATCTCTTCATAATTCAAAGAAAGACTCACTTCAATTTCGTTGACTAAGCCGCCTAAGCCACTTCCTAAAATAATTCCTATTTCAGGTTTTTGTTGAATTTTACCTGATATAAAATCCGTAGTTTCTTTTAGTTTTTGTACATCAACATTTTGCATGGGACAAATATAATCTCAATTTCAATACTTTGCGGTTGACAAAGAAATTTGTTGATTAAGTTTAAATTAATTTGGGCAGCAATTCCAGCTATCCACTTCAATCTGCCGATAGGCAAGTATTGCTTTCAAAACGAAGTGAAGAATCGGCAGGATTTCCGTTACTATCTGGGCTGCAATGCAAATCGACATTCATTAATTTAGCTACAGTCTAGAATCCTGCTATCAGATACTAATACACTGTTAATCAATTGAATTTCATTGCATTTCTATGTTTTAAATTTAATTTTTGGACCCATTATTCAAACATTAAAAAAATAATATGAAAAAATTCATTGTCTTATTATGTAGCTTTTTAGCTGCCTTCAGTAGCAAGTCTTTTGCAGAATTCTCAGAAGTTCCAGGAGGCAAAAAAGCCATTAGCATTACTGTAGATCAAGCAACTGGCAAACTGTGGATCATTGGCGATGATAACAAAATTTATATGCAAGAAAACAACGAGTGGAAAGAACATCCAGGTAATGGAAAAGGAAGACATTTAGCTGTGTATAACAATGTGCCTTATGTAGTTGCCATGGGAAATGCTGTTTGGAAGGGCGAAAAGGGAGCATGGCAACAACTTCCTAAATCTGAAAACGCCATTCGTGTAGCGGTGGATGGCAAAAATGGTACTATATATTTTATGGGTAAAGATGGACAAGTAAATCGCTTCGAAAAAGGGGCATGGACAAAATTATTCAATTATGGCCCTGGATCAGAACTAACTATTCATGAAGGCAAACCATTTATTCGCGGACAACATGGCTTCTTGCATAAATGGGATGAGGGGAACAAAAAATTTATACTTGTTCGAACAGGATTTGTTGTCGATAAAATTTGCGGCACTAAAGGGGATAGAATTTGGCGCATTGGAAGTATCATAGGTGAGCAATTTATTGCAGATTATATCGATGGTGTTGACAATGCGAAATGGTCTCGTGTGCAAATAAGACGATTTGCTGTAAAAGAAATTGCAGGATACGAGAAACAATGTTATGTGATTGGACCTGATGACAAAGTTTATACAAGTCCAACACCTTAAGAATTCTTGCCTAATAAATAGAGCAAAAAAATAGTCACTAAATCAAGAGTCCCTTCAACGGACTCTTTTTTTGTGCTTCCAAATCACGTACATGACAAAACCATGACTAAAAAACCATTTATAAGGCTAATTCACTTTTATTCAATGAATTAAACACATGAAATAACATTCATTAAAACAATGAATCTTTAAGATCATCTCCTTTAAGATCCCATGTTGTAGAATTCTGTACTTGATTACTATTTCTTTTACTATTTTTCGAGGATCAAACTATAAAACATGAACGAAATCAACATTATTCCTAAAGCCAAAGCGCAATTACGCCCATTGCATTCAAGCTCATTTTTAGCTATTACACAAAGGTGTAAGATTAAAAATGAAGTTACAACTCGACATTTGACATCTAAATTGAATCAAATTTATCAACTCTTTTACATGAAAAACTTATACAAAATTCCTTTACTTTGCTTGTACCTTTCCATGCTAATCAGTGCTTGTAGCAAGGTTTCAAGTCAACTTCCAACTCCCGAAGTAAAATCAGATACACAAAAAATTCCGTGCTATTACAAAAACAAACAAGTGCTAAGTGTGTACCTTGAAAGAATTAAATCTAACGAATCTGATCAAGTTACCTTAAACATCGAAAACAATAGTCAAGAAAATCTCGACTCCATTGAATTAGTATATTATATATTCAATCAAAAAAACAAAACAATCAATTCGCTAGTTTTTTCTGATCATATACAAATTGATCATTTAAATGCACTTGAAAAAAAACCAACAAAAATAGTTTGGACTAATCCTTCATTCACGCCCACGACAGAATTTATTGAATTTGCCCTTGTAAAACTTCGAGGGAATTCATATTCTACAAATTCATTTGCGAGAATTTATAACGATGGCTATCTATCCATGCTAGACAAAGACAGTGCTAAATCCTACTCATTCGCCCAAGGATACATCGCAGCTGATGGCACCATGCAGATTTGGTTTAATCAAGCTGAAAAACCATTGTCTATTCGTGCCAAACTCATTGATCAGCTCAGTATAAATTCAAGCTATTTAGCAGATTCATCAAATTCGATTCTAGCCCCGCTTCAACCAGACACCTTAGCCAATGGGGCTTACTTTCAAATGAATCTAAACAAATTCGAATGTAAGTTCAAGAATCTAGATACTAATTTGAACCTACAAACTATTCACACATTTTTAAACTAATTCAACCATGAAAAAACTTTTATACATAAGCATCTTACTTTGTTGTCTTTCTTCAAATCTACTTGCTGCCGATGACAATGCAGCAGAAATGAAAATTGAATCTAAAAAAACATTTGTATTACAAGCTCAAGAAGGTGGGCCTATTACAATTGATTTAATCTTAGAAGTTACAGGAACTAAAGAAGCGAATAAATTAATTAACCCAACAAATTTTAAATTAAGTTTTCTCGACACATCTATCGTAACAACTTCCATCGTGAATATCGAAACTTTATACATAAAAATATCAGAGATACTCAGAAGTAAAGAAAAATTAGCAAGCGATGATTACCTTAATAGCAATGATGTGATTGGCATCTATTTTTGGTTAAACTCTTTCATCCATGATGGTGAAGAAAGACCAAAAGCAGGAAAAATAGATCTTCATGCTGTGGTCAGAATTTATGACAATAGGAATGATATTTTTCAACCCATCACTGACCAACAAAAAATGTATCCATTTAAATTAGCTGAGTTAAAATATCGAATAAAAAAAGTACAAATGATAATTGATACAATTCACAAAACATATCCTAATACAATAGGCTTCAAAGCAAAAAACTCTAATATAACAAAACCAGCCTATTTACAAGCCTTAAAAGATTTTGAAATTGTTACGAAAAATCAAACTGAGTTAAATTTGTGCGACTCAATAATTAAAGAATTTGAAAAAATTGCCAAAAGAAATACGACCCAAAAAAAGCAATTAGACTCACTAAACAATAAAAAAAATAGTCTAAACTTAGTTATCAGCCGTTTTAACTTAAATACCATTCAAAAAAACATCCAAGAATATCCGATTCAAGAGGCGACTAAAATCAAAAAGAAACTTACCAACCAGATTGAAATAATCAACATAGACATGAAAAACCAACATCTCTATGAAATTAAAAATTTACAAATACAATTTGAGCGTGGTTTCTTAGAAAAAATTCAAGCAACTGTGCATATTCCCGATGAAGGCAATATCATGTTCGAAAATTTTTATGCAATAGGATTTTCATCTAGGAGAAATTTCGCAGACATGTCTTTAGTATCTTTATATGAAAGAAAATCTAGGAGCAATCGTTACATCTATTTATCTGGTGTGATTGCAAACTATACCAACTTCTTCGACAATTTCACCAGAGACTTTTGTCCGGCAGATTCCTCTATGAATGAAATAGATCCTTCTGTTACACAACAATTACAAGTATATAGATCAAGATTAGTGGACTTGTTAGATGTAAAAATCTATATGGATTTAGTTGGCCTAGCTACGAATAGCCCAAATGGTTTAGTACAAACTGAATTGCAAAAACGATTTAATTTATACACTTCAAGAAAGAAATTCAAAGGGGGAATTAACTACTGTTTTTTTAATCATATTAATCTAGTAGGTAGTCTAACTAAGATTGAAGAAAAAAACAAATATCTGCCATTACAAAATCAAAAAGAATTTACCAACGGCACTTTAACTTCTCCATCCTATGCAAGCACCTTAGATTTTATCAGATACGAATCTATGTCATTTGCTGTGGAACCGAATGTGCTCCTCTTTGATTTCCCTGATGCTAAATTTACTTTAACTGCTGATCTTGGATTGAAGTATGGGCAAACTCCTTTAATTGATAGCACCTATTCACCTTCAGGAGAAGAAGCACTAAAAAAGGAAGTCAAACCAGCAGGTCTCCTCACGATGTATCCTCGATTGAAGGCAGAAGTATTCGCAGAAAAAAGATATGGGTTTAGTGTGGCTTATCAACTCATAAATACACGTCTCTTATCTAATAATGCCTATAAACAAGTACATAGTTATCAAAAAGGCGATTTAACAAGTAGCTATACTTATCCTAATGCAAGGTGGTCTTCTATGATTGAATTATATGCACGATATGAACCTAAATTAAATCAACACAATGGAAAGATATTCTTTAGAGGTCGCATATTTACACAACACAAAGATATCAATACCTACTTCGCTCAAATACAACTAGGGTATGCCTTTTTCTTAACCTATAACCAAAAATAACATGCTTAAATTTATTCTCACAATCATTTGCTTTTATCTATTCATTTGCCCAACATCTGCTAACCCTAAAATAAATTCAACATCTAAAAGCAGCAAATTAAATAATGATAAACTAAGTATACATGACACAATAACTAAATTTTTTTACGCTTATAAGTCTAATAGAAAAGATGCAAAAATAATAGGCTCTATAAGTTTAAGTATAGATTCCATCATTGATTTAAAAAATAAAATAATTGAATTAAAAATAATTAAAGGGCGATTCATTGCCATAGATGAAAGTAAAATTTACGAAACCATTTATATTAATTCAAATAGCTCTAATAAAAAAATCGCCATCAAATTAGTCAAAAATAAAAATAATGCCATCAACGCTCAATTAAGTTTATTCAAAGACTTAATTTGGGACAAGCGCGACAAAAAGAAACAGGACGTATTACTCATTGCCAATGAGAAAACTAATACCATCACAATCACCCAATCTAATTCCAAAGAGAATAGTCACATTTTTAAACAGAAATTATACGATCAAAAATATGGATTTTATGCATCGTTGAATTGGTCGCCTGGATATGCTTATCGAAGATTGACATACAACACCAATGAATCTTATGCCGAACAATTTCAGCAAAGAGAATATAAGGAGCAACCATTGCGTATTGGTACAAATATTTCTATCAAACTTGGCTATATCTTAGCCTACAATCACTATTTGTTTGCAGCTTATGGTAAAGAAACCATGGGATTCAAAACTACAAAACCTTCGGGTTATGATTGGAAACAAGGTATACAAGACGACGAATACAATCGCATCAATTCATTTACTTTTAATTCAAGATTCATTGGCTTGGGATATAAATATGTCATGTTCAAACAATATGAGCATATCTACCCTATGCTAGGCACCTCCATTCAATATCATTGGATGGCTCAACAAAATGAAAAAAACAGCAACACCTTAATTATGTTTCATGATAATTACTGGCCAACAAACTTTACCAGTATAAAAATCAATGCAGGAATCGGCATTACATTCACACGATTTATCCACCTTGCCATAGAACCCTATTTCACTAAAAATTTATCCACCTATCAGGGTGCTGTATTAAGTACTCGATTTATGAATTTCGGTATCAACTTAGGACTTGAATTCAGATCAAAAAATAAGCTTAAAAATCAAAAGTAGATTGACTAATTTGCAAGCCTAAACTATCCAGTATGAAAAAAACAACTAAAATACTTTTTGCAGCATCGAGCTTATTTTTCTTAATCTCCTGTGAAGACACCAAGAAGGAAACAACACCCGAAACTACAACAACTAAAGAAACTATTGAAGAGTCTTGCTTCTTAATGGCCAAAAACAGAGACACCACTACAGTGAATCTTAAAATAGAAAACAATCAAGTCAGTGGAAGTATGGAATGGTTGCCTTATGAAAAAGATGGCGCTCATGGCACATTAGCCGGAACAAAAAATCCGAATGGAGAAATGAATCTAATATATACGTATACCATTGAAGGTTCAAATCAAACTAGCGAAGAAATTATGAAAATAGAAAATAATCAATTACTCGTAAAAAAAGGCGAATTAATAGACCCAAATAATGATGGTCATACCAAATTCAAAGATGCCGCCACAGCTGTGTATGCCGACACCTTGCAAAAAGTTGATTGTAAATAATCATTCATCTTATCATAAAATTCAAATGCGAAGTTTAATGATTATCCGCTAAACTACCTTATACGGCAAATGAATACAGATGTCTTCTATCTAATACCAACATATTGAAAAAATCTTCAAGGAGGTGACGGCCTAAGATTCGAGGCAGCTAAAAATATTGAAATCGAAGCCGAACTTTTATCCATTGTTTGAGCACAGACGAATGTTGCTATTTGGAGAAAATCATTAAGTGCGAGTTTGGATAAAAGTGGCGTAGATGAAATTATTTTTATGCCAAGAATCTTCTGCCTAGACTTTTTGCTCAACTTTTGCGTCATGGCAAAAGTGGAAAAACAATCGGGTATCTTTGCGGATAATCATGCGAAGTTTAAGTCTTCGCATTTTTTTTATACGCTATTTTCCTATAAATAAAATTCTCCCCTCACTCACCCACTGATTTCTTTCATTCCAATCTCCATCACAACCCGATTGAAATTGCTCTACAACTTTACTCTTCCTCAAATCAATAATCACACACATATAATTTTCATGCAAGATTTTTTTGCCTGCTTCTTCTATATAGCCTTTGATAATATATGAAGTTTCAAGATATCGTTTATTCGGTGACACTTTTATGTCGCCTTCACTTCCATTGTCTAAATCAAACCCAATCAATTTCAATTCTTTCCCTGCTTTAACAAGAATAGGCTGATAGTATAAAGACCATTCTTTTGAATATCGCTCAAATCCAAAATCTAGCTGAGGAGAAATATGCTTAAGACCCAACAACTTTCTTTGTTGCTTCGCCTCTAATGACGTTATCACACATAACATCAATAGGCAACAAAAAATAAAACTAACTTGCTTCATCACTTTAATTTAAGTCTATCATTAACTTAACACTAGGCAATAATTTTTTACAAGTTGATTTTATTTTGCTTACATACGCTTCCGAAAATCGATTATCAAATAAAATAAGCTCTTGCAAATTCTTAAGTGAATAAATATTATCAGGTAATTTAGAAAGACGACACCCTCCAAAACTTAACACTTTCAAATGCTTCAAATCACCAATGGCTTCAGGTATTGATGTAATATGATGGTCAGTCAATAATAAAGTTTCCAGATTCACTAACTTTAAAATCGATGTCGGAAAATTTTCTAACATCAAATTGTGCATTCCTGAATTAATAGTCAAGCTCTTTACCAACAAAGGTTGCTTTAAAGCTTCCTCCAAGGAATTACATTTTACACATTGCCCATAAGATGATGCTGAAAGAAGTATCCCAACTAAAAAAAAATATTTTTTCATAAAATTAATTTCCAAAAATATGCAATTTCTTACTATTTCATTTTCTTTTCTGGGCAGCTGTTCCTGCTATCCGTTCCTACTCCTCGCCACGCCAAAGACAAACGTGGCTGCGGGGTATCCACTACTATCAGGGCTGCGAAAACACATTCATTCTAGCTATAAAGAATAAGAAATTCCTACCATCGAAATAGGCAAAGTAGTTCTCCTATCACTACCTTCGTACACAAATTTATTTCTGTGAAATCAGTATACTGCACCATCATCACCATTGGCGACGAATTACTTATTGGACAAACCATTGATACAAATTCTGCATGGATTGCCCAACAACTTAATCCACTAGGAATACGAATCAAAAGGCGATTAGCAGTGGGCGATAACAAACATGATATCATCGAAGCCTTGAATCAAGAAATCAATGAGGTAGATATAATCTTACTAACAGGTGGACTAGGCCCCACTTCAGACGACATCACAAAGCCTTTATTATGCGAATATTTTGGTGGTACATTAATTGAAAATACTGAAGTACTCGAACATGTAAAAGCATTTTTCGCGAAACGAAATCGCCCCATGCTTCAATCAAATTTAAATCAGGCGCTCGTACCTGATGTTTGCGAAGTGCTATTCAATGATGTCGGAACAGCCCCAGGTATGCTATTCAAAAAAGATTCTTGCACGATTGTATCTATGCCTGGTGTGCCTTATGAAATGCAACATATCATGCGAGAACATGTATTAAACAAACTAAAAACATCCTACCCTACCACTAATTTTATTCATCGAACTTTGCTCACCGCAGGACAAGGAGAAAGTTTTGTCGCAGAAAAACTTATATCCTTTGAAAGCACTTTGCCTTCATCTATTAAACTTGCCTATTTGCCTAAACTTGGCACCTTAAAACTTCGTTTAACCGGCGAGAATATTGAAGAATCTCTAATGAATCAATATTTCAACAGCCTTTGTGATGTATTAAAAGATATTTCTGTGGCGCCTTACGATACCGACCTTGAACATATCATTCACGAAATTCTTTCAACAAATAAATTTACAGTCTCAACAGCCGAAAGTTGCACAGGAGGCCTAATTGCATCAAGCTTCACCTCATTAAAAGGAGCCTCTAATTTCTTCAAAGGCGGCTTAATATCTTATGCAACAGAAATAAAAACTGAGGTATTAGGCGTAAACAAATCAACCATCGAAAACCATCAAGTGGTCAGTCAACAAGTTGTATTAGAAATGGCTGAAAATGCAAGACAAATGTTTAAAACAGGCTATGCCATTTCAACGAGTGGCTATCTAGAAAAAGGAGAACATAACAACGAAGTATGGATTGGAATAGCTGGACCAAATTCTAGCAAAGCACATCAAATCATTGTTCCATTTGATCGCGAAAAAAATGCAGTGCTGACGGTCAACACTGCATTAAATCTTTTAAGACTATTTATTTTAGCTAATTAGTATTTGGTCAATTTAACTTTTTGTGAAATTCCACCATCCTTCATTTCTAACATGTAGATTCCTGCTGGCAAATCAGTGATATCAAGCGCCGCCTTTGTATTTCCAGCATTCAATTTCATTTGATACTGTCTCAATTTTTGTCCAGCCATATTATAAATCGCATAATACACATTTTTATTTGTACTAGAATTAAAGTCTAATACATAATTTCCTTCAGAAGGATTTGGATATACATGCAGTGAATGATTTTCTTCATGGGTTCCTAAGGTTAATGGTGTAGCATTTTTAAGGATAAAATTCACATTATCAATAAATACATTATTCCCTTTTCTATTGATACCTCTAAAACGTACAAAAAGTTTATAGCCTTTCCATGATGATAAATCAACGCTTTCATTTCGCCATTGACTTACAGCTGTTGGAGAGTAAATACTATTCATCATACCCACTGTAGCTAAATTTGCGCCCCATTTCTTATATCCAGTTGGAGAAAAATTCAGTGTACAATCATTAGAAACTAAAACACTTAAAGTATCTGCTTCACTTGGACCATAAGCACTTGCGACATCAAAAGTCATGAGAACCGAATCCGAAGCCACAGAAGTTAAATCAAGCTGAGCAGTTTCTAAGTCGTCGATCTGATTAGTTTTGGTATAATTAAAGAAGTCCATATAGGCAGCATGTGTATTTCCACCAGTGGCCCCTTGCATGCATAACGTTTTTTGCCATTTCACATTGGTATCTGCATCAATCACTTTCCAACCTTGAGGCGGAAATTGTGGCCCTTCAAATTGCTGTACTGCAGGTGCAGTTAACACAGTGGGTGCAACTAGCACTAAGGTATTCATCGTGGTATCGTTAGATCGATTATTATCAGAACTTATATCCAACCATGTTTTCACGGTGTAATTACCTGCAACAGGAAAGGAAGCTAAAGTACTAAAGGTATAAATCATTGAATCTCCTAAAGCCAATGTGCCAGTATAAAATTCATTCACAGGAATTAAGGCATTTATTTGATAAGATAAAGGAATACCAGTAATTGGTCTCGGACCAACATTCTTTATTTTTACTTTGATAGGTTGCGGTCCAGTAACTTGGCAATCATAGGCCGATTCGAATGGTAATATGGTTTCAACATTCATAGCATCTGCACAATTTACCTCACCAGGTAATTTCACATAAGCTAAGGTGCGTAAACCTTTTGCACCATTCACATTGTTATCTGCAGCTACAGCAAAATAGAACGTTCCAGTTGGATTTACACCTGTGGTTACATAGTAGTCAGGTGTTGTTGAGGTACCAATCACATCCATATACTTGGCACCTAACATAAACACTCTATAGCCAGTAGCTCCAGGAACAGGCGTCCATACCAAATGAAAAACATTGCCACAAGCAGTATCCACTGATAAATTTGTAGGCACTTTAAAAATAGTAAATAAAGTATCTGAAACATCACTTACACTGTTTCTAGAAATCTTCATTAACATTTGTCCTGTTTGTAAAGAAGCAGGTGGAGTCCAATCATAATAGCGTACATCAGGCGCTATGGTTGAAGAAATATTGTTCCAACTTGCTCCAGCATTATCAGAATATTCTAGTGTAAAATCTCCACCATTGTTGCCATAAGCATCCCAACGGATTCTTTCAGTGATTCCATCTACAAAGGATTCGCCACCTTGAGGATAAGTTAAGGTTAATTCATCACCAATAAATTCATATACAATCACAAATTTTTGAGGACCTTGTGGCACATCAGTCCCTCCTACATAAAATGTATAGGGACCTGATTGCATAGAGTCAAGTATAAGTTGCTCAACATTATTCAAATTGTCAACGCCTGGGACTGCTGGTGCGCTTAAATTAGCTACATTCGGTGTATTATCTAACACTAAAGGATAAAACGGAGTTCCGTCAACATCTTCAATATATAAATCTAGGTTGTTTACTAAAGCTACAGAACTCGCTAAGCTTCCTTCAGGATCATTCCAATACAAAGTCACCTTAATTTGTCTTGTATTTACTGGCGCATTTACATTAAATGATTTTACATTTCCATTTGTAACTGAATCAATAAAATATTGTGCGTTATTCATGGCATTAAATGCTCTTCTTGCATTGATTCTACCAAATCCAAATTTAAAATCTGGCCCCTTATTTCCTAAATCATCTGCTGTGCCTAAAAGCAATCCTTTCATTAATGCACTGTATGGATCAGCACCTGCATGTGTATCACGATAAGCTTGCCACAAACTAGCTAAAGTGCCAGACACGCCAGGACATGCCATTGAAGTACCAGTGAAAGTATCATAAGTATTATCTGGTTGTGTTGAATATACATCAGTTCCAACAGCTACTATATCAGGCTTAATTCTTCCATCAGCTGAAGGACCTCTGCTCGAAGAATTAGCTAAAACATCATCATTTAATACATTTCCAGTAGCAATAGCATTTTTTCCTGCTTTATAACCACCTGT
>JAGNOY010000148.1 GCA_017989935.1 Chitinophagaceae bacterium | reverse complement strand
ATGAGTAGTGTGAGTGCGAGAACTTTTTCGATGGAAGAAGTAAATCGTTATGCAGGAGGTAGATCTGATCCTGCACGTTTAGCAGCTAACTTCGCGGGAGTCAGTGCGCCTGATGATTCGAGAAATGATATTGTGATACGCGGAAATTCGCCCTCGGGGGTACTTTGGCGTATTGAAGGTATGAATGTGCCTAACCCAAATCATTTTGCAACTATTGGTACAACAGGTGGACCTGTGAGTGCCTTAAATACTAATATGTTAAAGAGTTCAGACTTTTTTACTTCGGCATTTCCAGCAGAATATGGCAATGCAAATGCAGGGGTGTTTGATTTAGGCTTTAGAAAAGGAAATGCAGATAAACGAGAACATACCATTCAATTTGGGATGCTAACGGGTTTAGAAGCCATGACGGAAGGTCCAATCAAGAAAGGAGATGGTTCTTCATACTTGATTGCCTACAGATATTCATTTACAGGTATTGCACAGGCTATGGGTGTTTCTGTTGGTACTGCTGCTACGCCCTTTTATCAAGACTTATCGTTTAAAGTAACAAGTGGCAACACAAAACTTGGGCGCTTTACGTTATTTGGAATAGGTGGAAAGAGTAAAATAGAATTTTTACACAATAAAATTGATAGTACAGACTTGTTTGCGGACCCAAGTGCCGATAGTTATTTTACGAGTGATATTGGGGTGCTTGGGTTGAAGCATTATATTCAATTAAATAAAAATTCTTATATCAATACAGTCATTGGGGCTACCTATTCAGCATCGGATTTTAATTTAGATACAATAAATAAAACATCGAATGAAGTGGTAAGGGCTGTTGAAAATAAAACCAATCGCAAGACGTATAATTTGAATTCATCATTTAACTCGAAAATCAATTCTCGCTTGTTTGTAAAAATAGGTTTACAAGCAGATGTTATGAATTTGGATTTAGACTATCGTTATCGTCGTTACGAAACAACATGGAAAGAAGTATGGAACTATGATGATATTACTACGTTGTTTCAAGGTTATGCACATGCGAAATACAATTTCAGTGACAAACTTACTTTGAATGTAGGTTTACATAGTCAGTTGTTGACTTTGAATAATGCTGTGTCTTTGGAGCCAAGAATAGGATTGAAGTATGCTGTGAATGAAAAGGGTACTTTAAGTATGGGATATGGCTTACATAGTCAAATGCAAACCCTTGATGTATATTTTTATAAAGAAGTTTTGCCTGATGGCAGCTTTGATGAAAGTAATCAGCAATTAGGATTTACGCGTAGTCATCATTGGGCATTGAGCTATGATTATTTACCCAATAAGGATTGGCGTGTGAAAACTGAGTTGTATTATCAATCTATTTTCAATGTGCCAGTTTCAAAGGCCAGTAATAGTTTTTCGATGTTGAACAATGGTGCAAGTTTTAATCCAACTAATAAAGGCTTTTTGGTGAATGAAGGCTCTGGCAGTAATTATGGGGTAGAATTAACTATTGAGAAATTTTTTAGTCAAGGTTATTATGGCTTACTTACGGGATCCTTGTATGAGTCTAAGTATAAAGGCAGTGATGGAATTGAAAGAAATACTGCTTTCAATGGGAAGTATGTGGTGAATGCATTAGTTGGGAAAGAGTTTAAATTAGGCAAGCAAAAACGGAATACCATTTTTACGGATTTGAAATTGACAAGTGCTGGCGGTCGATATTTTACACCGATAGATTTAGCGGCATCGCAACTAGCCAATGAGCAAATTGAACAAGGTGATAATGTGGCTTTTACTTCAAGAAATCCAAATTTCTTCAGGCTCGATTTTAAAGCAGGATTTACTTATAATAGCAAACGCAAAAAAGTATCGCATTCATTTTTCTTTGATGTGCAAAATGTAACTAATCATAAAAATGTGTTTGCTGAACGATATAATACAGTAACCAATACGATGAATACCGCTTACCAAATTGGGGTATTTCCAAATTTTATTTACAAACTTCAATTTTAGTCATGAAAAATATTGTTGTAATAAATGCTCATCCAAGTGGCTTTAGTTTTTGCCATGCCCTAGCTAGCAAATATATCGAAGTTGCTAAGGCTGCAGGTTTTAACATTGAAAGTATTGTATTAAGGGACATGCAATTTGATTTGAATTTGAAACACGGATATCTGAAACGTATGGAGCTTGAGCCTGATTTGGTAGAGGCTTGGAATAAAATAAGTGCTGCTGATCATTTAGTTATTATTTATCCCACTTGGTGGGGAACTATACCTGCTAATTTGAAAGGTTTTTTCGATCGCTTGTTTTTGCCAGGGATGGCTTTTAAGTATCGAGAAAATTCGGTTTGGTGGGATAAATTATTAGCTGGCAAAACAGCACATATTATTACTACCATGGATACACCTGCTTGGTATTATAAAATAATTTATAGCAATGCAGGAATTAAAGTACTGAAAAACAATATTCTTTCATTCTGTGGCATAAAGACTAATAAGGTAACTATTTTCTCGCCCATAAGAAATTCTACAGAGGCTTCAAGAAGCAATATGATACTTCAAATAGAAAAATATGCCTCCAAAGGAATCTAAAATTTGTCTTGTCAAGAAGCGTTGCTTAATTCAAGTTAACTTGATCTCGCTTAATTGTTTAAATTTGGCCTATGCTTCAAAATAAGTATCGATTTGTATATATGATACTCGTGGGGATTTGTATCACATTTCTCATGAAGTCTGCTGTGTATACGATTAAAGCGCCACACAATCCTTTGTATGATTTTCTAGTTACGATATGTATTACCCTGATTATTTGGGAAGGCAGTTTGTGGATAGATCATTTTATGAATATTAAATTTCCTTGGTTTGAAAATACCTTAAAGCGAATCTTGATACATTTTCCTATAGCCTTGATTTTTACAGGTGTTAGTCTTTATGTAATGATATCGGCCTATGATCATTGGGTTTGTGGCCAAGTTGCAGCCAATGGTTATATCATAAGAGTATCTTTTACGATATCCTTGCTATTATCTGGATTGCTCTTGAGTATAGAATTTAGCACGCAATTTTTTCGTGGCTGGAAATCGTCCTTCATTGAAATGGAAAAGTATAAAGTAGAAAGTGCTCAAGCCCAACTTGAAAACTTGAAGAACCAAATTAATCCACATTTTTTGTTTAATAATTTAAGTGTGCTTTCCTCATTAGTCTATAAAGATCAAGACAAGGCCGTTGATTTTATTAGTCAATTGTCTAAGGTATATAGGTATGTGCTTGAGAATAAAAATCAAGAGCTTGTCACGCTTAAAGAAGAAATGACATTTTTAGATTCTTATTTTTATTTACTAAGCATAAGATTTGATAAGAATATTATTTTCGATATAACTGTAGATAAAAAGATGCACGAGAAGTTGATGCCACCTATGTCACTTCAAATGTTAGTTGAGAATGCCATTAAGCATAATGAAATTTCTGAAGAAAATCCGCTGACAATTTCTATCATCACTTCGCAAGAAAACCTAGTGATTTGTAATAATTTACAGGAACGAAAATTAGCCGAGCCTAGTTCTAAAACTGGGATAAAAAATATCCAAGCTCGATATGCCTATTTCACAGACAAACCCGTAGTTATTGAATCAACCAATGAAGTGTTTTGTGTTCACCTACCCTTAATTTCTAGCAAATGAAGATAATTGTAATTGAAGACGAAAAGCTATCGGCCGAGCATTTAATATCCTTGATGCATCGATTAGATCAAGATATTGAGGTTGTAGGGGTATTTGATTCTGTAAAGAAGAGTGTTCAGGCTTTCACCAAAGGAATTGAGGCAGATTTAATTTTACTTGATATTCATTTAGCAGATGGATTATGCTTTGAGATATTTTCAGTGGTAGATATTGATATCCCTATTATTTTCACTACAGCCTACAATCAGTATGCCATAGAGGCATTTAAACTAAATAGTATAGATTATTTACTAAAACCTATAGCGCAAGAAGATCTGAATAGGGCGTTGATCAAGTATAAGAAGTTCAGTAAAGTTAAACATGAAAAGTGGCAAGAAATGATGTCTTCTATGCAAAAGCAATTGTCTAACCCATACAAAACAAGGTTTCTTGTAAAGAGTGGTCAGCAAATTGACTCAATCAAAATCGACGATATACAACATTTTATCACCCTCGAAGGTGTTACATGTTTAGTGATTGGATCCGGCAAAAAATTTCCTGTAGATTATTCTATGGATCAACTAGCCGAAGTGCTACCGCCTCATGATTTTTTCAGAATAAACAGAAAGGTATACATACATATCAAATCTATTCAAAAAGTAAATACCTATTTTAATAGTAGATTGGTATTGCAAACTGTCTTGCTAGATCCTGATTCCTCTATCGTAAGTCGTGAAAGGGTGAATGATTTTAAAGCTTGGTTAGATCAATAAATAAGGTCTTTGAATCTAAAGATGTATCTTGCGCCTTCATTATTCAATTCGATTTCTTAAAACGCAGCCTGTGCTGTAGTCTAACATCATGACTTCATTTACTTCATTACAACTCATTTCTCCTATTTATAAAGCATTAGAAGAAGAAGGATATACTACCCCGACACCTATTCAAGCCCAAGCAATTCCTATTGTTTTACAAGGAACTGATTTATTAGGTTGTGCCCAAACAGGCACTGGGAAAACGGCAGCTTTTGCCATACCTATTCTTCAATTACTCACTAAAAATTCAACCCACGACACAAGGCGCAAAATCAGGTCTTTAATTGTAACCCCGACAAGAGAATTGGCTATTCAAATTCAAGAAAGCTTCGAAGCCTATGGTCGTCACTTGCCCTTAAAAACGGCTGTAATTTTTGGTGGTGTAGGACAGGCGCCTCAAACCGATCAGTTAAAACGAGGTATAGATATCTTAGTTGCTACCCCGGGTAGATTACTCGATTTAATTAATCAAGGCTATATTACACTCAGCCATATTGAATTGTTTGTATTAGATGAAGCAGATCGCATGTTAGATATGGGTTTCATTCATGATATTAAAAAATTATTAGTATTGCTACCTGCTAAAAAGCAATCCTTGTTTTTTTCGGCTACCATGCCGCCTGAAATCGTGAAGTTGGCGAATACTATCTTGCATCAACCTAAAAAAGTAGAGGTTACCCCTGTTTCTTCTACCGCTGATACCATCAAGCAACAGTTGTTTTTTGTAGACAAAGGCAATAAAAATTCATTGTTGTTGCATTTACTTAAAAACCCTGCTATAAGAACGGTACTTGTTTTTACAAGAACTAAATATGGCGCAGATAAAGTAGTGAAGATGTTGCGACATAATGAGGTGATGGCGGAAGCTATTCATGGAGATAAAGCCCAGAATGCTAGACAAAGAGCCTTAAGTAATTTCAAAGCAGGTACAACACGAGTGTTGGTAGCTACAGATATTGCAGCACGGGGAATTGATGTGGATGATTTGGAATATGTAATCAATTATGAAATTCCGAATATCCCAGAAACTTATGTGCATCGAATTGGAAGAACTGGCCGCGCTGGTGCAAATGGCACTGCCTTTTCATTTTGCGATGCCATTGAGAAAGCCTATTTGAAAGATATAGAAAAATTAATTGGCAAGAAAATTCCTGTGGAAGATGAAAATCCTTATCCCTTAATGGATCATACCCCTGAACCGCCTCCTGCAAAAAATGCACAAAGGCCACAACAAGCTAGAGCTGGAAGTCAGCCAAAAAGAAAATGGGGCGGTCCAAGAAATTTTCAGAAATAGTTAGAGTTAACTTTTCCAAAGTTCGAAACTTTGGAAAAGTTCAGAAATAATCGCATGCCTTTTTGTTGTGCAAA
>JAGNOY010000147.1 GCA_017989935.1 Chitinophagaceae bacterium | reverse complement strand
TGTATGGCTTAGTCCTGGTTCCTCTGTAGAGTTGGTTGAAATAAATACGCATAAAACCACCACAGAAAAAACATTTGAATTTTTTCGAGAAACAAAAAACACCTCTGAAACAAATACAACTATAGAAATAGATTTAAATTCTGCCGTTGAAAAGGATAATCAGAATAATTTAAAAGCTGGATTTTCTATGACTACGAATGCCTCTTACCCAATAGTAAGTATTTCGGCGAATGCAAATTTGAATTTAGACAGAATGGAACATACAGCCAATAAAGAAACAAATAAGCTGTTAAAAAATCAATCGTCAAAACTGAGTACTGAAATTCGCGAGAATTTTAAAACAACCTTCAAAACAGTCACAGAAGATACTGCCATGTCGAGTAAGAAGTATACATTAAAAAATGATACAGGAAAACTCATCAACTATGAGCTAAGACGTAAAATGCGACAAGTGGGCGTGCAAGCACAAGACATTGGTACTTATTTGTGTTGGGAAACTTTTGTTGATGAACCAGGAAGAGAATTAGGATTGGCAAATTTGTTGCATATAGCCAAGCCTGCTGACTTAATTATAGTTCCCGATCCGACAGTCGTTCCTCCAATGGCGGAAAATATAAATATCGATTTTGAAGAGAAATATACATGGTTAGGAGGTGATAAAAGTGTGCCTTATGATCAAGACAGAATGATATGGGGAGAAAGCAAGAAAATCGAAATTCCTGAAGGTTATGAACTTAATGATGATAACAAAAATATTTATAATTGGAATTGGGCTACAGGCGTTGATCCTGTCGATCATGCAAGATGGGCATTTAAATTTAGAGTTGAATCTAAAACAACATTTAGAATTGGCTTATATATAGATCCGAGTTATTTGCCTAAAGACGGATATAATGTGGATGAACCGCACACCTTCAATGTTACAGGGAGTATTCCTTTGAAATTGACAAATACGAAGCGACAAGAAATTGCCAATGCGAATAGCGCTAGTTTGGCTGCGGGAAAAGCGGCAACAAATGAGAATAAAAGGAAAACAGAAGAATCTTTTATTAAGGATGCCAGAGATAGAATAACAGCAGCCAGTAAAATTGCTAAAAGGAATTTTGAAGAACTGCGCGAAGAAGAAAGAACGATTATTTATCGTAAACTCATTCGCTCTTTGATGACAGATACAAACTATGATATGCCAGATATTAAAGAAAACTACGAACCAAGGCATGTCATGAGTGAATTGTTGAATTCAATTTTTGATATTGACAAGATGCTTTATTTTGTAGCACCTGAATGGTGGAAACCACGTAAACATTATCATCAACATATACTTCCATCCGAAGAAGGTTTTTCCACTTATTCCCCCTTTAAGAAGAAGATGTCATTCAATATGAAGGATTCCATCAGCATGAAATTTAATACAGATACAATTCCTAAAGAATTGAAGCCACACATAACCAATTGGAGTGATCAAGAAAATAGACAAGATAATTATTTTATAACTGATGATTCGAATCCGGCCCCATTGGGAAGTTCATTAGGGTGGTTGCTACAATTAGATGGAGACAATCAACGAAATACTTTTTTAAATTCTCCTTGGGTAAAGGCTGTGATTCCTATACGCCCTGGCAAAGAAATGGCTGCTACAGCATGGCTACAGAATGTACATGTTGAAGGCGCAGATGGATTAAATGCCCACTATGATGGCACCTTGGAAGAGCTAAAAATAATTACAGATAAATTAAAAGCAGTTTATCCTTCCATGCCAGCCTCTGATCCTCCGACTATTGCAGATGCCTTACGATTTTTATGTTTGGAAATTTCAAACAAGGATGAACTTTCAACTGAACCGGGCATATATCCACAAGGAAAGGGAATAGACGATAGTGACACGGTGCTTTCAACACCCATTGATAAAGTGTACGAACATGGATTTTATCCCTTACAAGGTGGTTTTAAAGCGAATGTCAATCCTGATGAAGAGGAAACTAAAGACAGACATTTTAATGTATTGTATCAATGGTTAGAAATATTGCCTACTAATCAAGTAGTACCAGTTGAGGTAGAATATAGTCCTATTGATGGTAGAATGAAAGCATGATGAAAGAGATAAGATTATCATTTTATTTTACGGACGAATTGGTTTTTCAAACTGTTTTGCAGAGCAATATTTTGACCTCTCAAATTCGATGGGCGGAAGAATTTTACAAACGTTATGAATACAAATTAAGTTTGCAGGATAGGTACTATACCGAAAAAGAGCTGATACAATCGTTTGTACTAGCTAAGGAAAAGGGATATCTGATTAACTTTCAATATTGGGAAGTGATTAATGAATTACTTGAAAGGTATCATAAAGCTAATGATGAATATGATGTATTGCTTCGATCGCCACAGTTGAATCGAGTTCGTTTGAGTGAATTATTGAAAATAATCAATGAAACATCCTCAGCTACTAATGCACTTTCAAGGCAAGTAAATAAAGATTGCATCGATGTTCGAACACAAATTAATATGCTAAGCATGTTACTTCTGGACAAGAAGATGGCCCCACCAAATCTCAATAATCGAATTGTGGTTATTTTTTGTTTTTCAAAATTTGATTCGGATACACTTAAAGGAATCTCTATTGGAAATACTTCTATCCCCACAAATCCTTTTCAACCATTTATACTTATACCCATTGGGAGCCCAGAACTTGGTACGCAGAAAACGATGAAGGAATTGGTAGTCAATTCGGCAATGACATTGGCACATGAAATTGTACATGCAGCTGGGCATAGCCATCCTCCGAAAGGGGGAGAGAAGGATGGGCCTCCAAATTCTATCATGAATTATGCGATTCATGGTAAAAATCCCTCTGAGGTTATTTTAGAAGCATCTCATATAGAAAAATTGAATAAAGCTTTTTTTGTTGTTTAACCCTTTAAATATCGAATCCGTATTTTAAATCCATTTGAATTGCTTAATGTAATAATCTGCGCTTTGATGAATGAGTTTTTTTGGGTAGGTAGGTTTTCTCCTACACATTTATGTAGGTAATCAAAAGGATATAAGCCAATAATTTTGAAGGATAAATGAATCCAATGAAAAACAACCTAAAGTTTCAAGCATGCTTATGTATGATAATAGCGATATTATCTGGCATATGCGGAATAGGAAATGCTCAAGTTCCTCAAAGTATGAACTACCAAGGGATTGCACGCGATCAAGCAGGAAATCCTTTGACTAATAAACACTTAGCCTTAAAGCTTGCGATTATACCAACTTTAGATTCTAAAGTAGTTGAGTTTGAAGAAAGGCAAGAAGTTGTTACCAATGAATTTGGATTATATACACTTCAAATCGGTCGTGGGGAAGTGCTTTTTGGAGACATGAAGTCTGTTAAATGGGAAACAGGGAATAAATATATTCGTGTGAGTATAGATATTCATGGGGGAATAAATTATGTTGATGCAGGAACAACTCAGTTGCTTTCAGTGCCTTATGCCATGTATGCAGAAAAATCAGGAAGCGCAGTTTCTACAAATCAATCCTCAGCGTCAAGTACCCGTGCCACGAATAATTATATAGAGAAAACGAATTCGGCCGGTGTAACAAATTCTACATCACTGTTGTATGACAATGGAACAAGTGTAGCATTAGGCACCACCACCCCAAATTCGGGCGTCAAATTTCAAGTGAATAGTGCTGCCGCTAATACAGAGTTTATTCGAATGCAAAATACCAACGCTGCCGGATTTGGTCGATTTACTATGTATAATGATGGCGCAAGTACTTATGCTACGTTTACCAAATATGGAAGTATTTATCCAGGAGGTTATACAGGTATTGCTTCACAATATCCTTATGCCAATCTGCTGGCTTTTGGAAATAATGGAGGTAATTTTTTAATGACTAATGGAGGAAGTATAGGACTTTCTTTATACAAAGGCGGTACAAGTAAATTGAAATTTAATGCCGATTATGTGAGTGAAAATGTGGGTATTGGAGGTAATGCTGTGCCTGTTGATCGTATTCATTTAAATAATACGGATGGCACTTCCTTACAAATGAGAATTACTAATAATACTACAGGGCATACCACTTCGGATGGTCTAGTGCTTGGTAATACAGGCAATGAAGCTTCGTTGATGAATAAAGAAAACGGCTCATTGGGTTTTGGTACAAATAATACTACCCGAATGACGATTAGTTCCAGCGGCAATGTTGGAATTGGGGCAACAATACCGGCAAGTTCAGCCATCTTAGAATTAAAAGATTCTACTAGAGGTTTTTTAATGCCAAGAATGTCGACTATTCAACGAGATGCTATACTCTCACCAACGCTTGGACTTCAAATAATCAACACAGACGATATGTGTACAGATATGTATGATGGGGCCAACTGGATAAAAACATGCGGTCAAAAAATTACAGGTTCTATCAATGACTCATTGCATATGATACCCAATACTTGGGCGCAAAAGGCTTCACCCAATATAGCCTCAAGAAGCAATGCTATTTCATTTACTATCAATGGAAAAGCCTACTTAGGATTAGGTGCTATCGGAAGTATGATGGGTATGAATGATTTATGGGAGTATGATCCTTCAACAAATAATTGGACACAAAAAGCAAGTTTCCCACTAATGGGAAGAGGGGATGCTGTGGTTTTTGTACTAAATAATAAAGCTTATATCGCCACAGGAAAAGACCCCATGATGAATCAATATTTCAATGATTGTTGGGAGTATGATCCTTCAACCAATGCCTGGACTCAAAAAGCAAGTTTACCTGCAAGTGCTCGATATGGGGCTGCAGGATTTAGTATTGGTGGTAAAGGATATGTAGGTTTAGGAAATACAGGTAGTGCAGATTTAAATGATTTTTGGGAATACGATCCAAGTAGCAATGCATGGACTCAAAAAGCCAACTATGCAGGTGGGGCTAGAAGATTTACATTTAACGTGGGTGCAGATACCAAAGGCTATATTGGTTTAGGCATTGCAGGAGCAATCCTGAATGACTTGTGGGAATATAATCCGACTAGTAATACTTGGCTTCAGAAACAAAGTTATCCTGGAACAGCCTTTTATGCTTGTGCCCAATTTGTCATGGAAGGAAAAGCCTATGTAGGAACAGGCTATACATTCGGCAATCTCAATCATTTTTGGCAATATAATTATTCCACGAACACTTGGACACAGAAGGCAAATTTTATTGGCACTGCACGCAAACATGCTAGTGGCTTTGCGATTGGCAAACGAGGATATATTGGTTTCGGTGATGATGGCACTTCAAAAAATGATTGGTTCGAATACATGGATGATAATATATCAGGGTATACAACCACCTCAACTACTAATTCAACCAATGCTATTTCAGACGGTGCATGGACTTTATACAACAATAAAATTTATAATAGCAATACAGGTAATGTAGGTATTGGTACTGCCTTTCCAACAAACAAATTCAGTGTGGTAGGTACGGCAGATTTTTCATCGAATGTGGGGATAGGAACAAGCGCACCACAAGCACAACTACATACAACAGGAAGTATAAGACATAGTACATTAAGTGGCAATGGCACCAGAGAGGTGTTTGCTGATTCGTTAGGTAACTTGAAAGTCAAAAAAAGCATTGTCAATGTCTCTTCAAACACGACTCCTAAAAATTTACCCAATGGGGTAGGAAATTCTTGTACGTCTGTTGTAAAAGATACTATCATATTGTCAGGATATCCAACTGCTGTAGCAAGCAGTAATATAGCGATTAAGATAAACATGATATATCCTCCGGTATCAAATTGTTGGGCTTATTTGGTAGCACCTAACGGAGATATCATTAATT
>JAGNOY010000145.1 GCA_017989935.1 Chitinophagaceae bacterium | reverse complement strand
AATTGATTAATGAAGAAATATTTCGTAAAATTGTGCCTTACTTAAGTTTACAATAAAGATTTTACATCATGAATTTTGCACCAACTGACATGCAAGCCCAAATCGTAGAGATGATTCGCGATTTTGCTGAAAAAAATATTCGACCTAAAATGATGGAATGGGACGAAAGTCAAGAATTTCCTGTTGAAGTATTTAAAAAGTTAGGAGAGCTAGGTTTGATGGGGGTTTTGATTCCTACTGAATATGGCGGTTCGGGTCTTTCATACTTCGAATACATAACCGTAGTGAGTGAAATTGCTAAAGTTTGTGGATCGATAGGATTGTCTGTTGCAGCGCATAATTCACTATGTACCAACCATATTTACAAATTTGGTAGTGAAGAAATTAAAAAGAAATACCTTCCCAAATTAGCCACTGGCGAATGGATTGGTGCTTGGGGATTAACCGAAGCCAATACCGGTTCTGATGCAGGAAATATGAAATGCGTGGCTGTAAAAGATGGTGAAGATTGGGTAATTAATGGAACTAAAAACTGGATCACGCATGGAAAAACGGGTGATGTAGCTGTCGTATTATGCAGAACTGGTGAGCCTCGCTCAAAAAATAATGTCACAGCTTTCGCCATTGAAAAAGGTACGCCTGGTTTTACCGCAGGCAAAAAAGAAAATAAATTAGGCATGCGTGCCTCAGAAACATGCGAACTCATTTTTGATAATTGCCGTATTTCTGATGCCCAACGTTTAGGTGAAATAGGCGATGGCTTCAAACAATCTATGAAAATTTTAGATGGGGGAAGAATTTCGATAGCAGCATTAGCTTTAGGCATTGCCAAAGGTGCATTTGATGCTTCAGTGAAGTATGCCAAAGAACGTGAGCAATTTGATCAGCCTATTGCTAATTTTCAAGCAATTCAGTGGAAATTAGCTGATATGGCCACTCAGATTGAAACAGCAGAATTATTGATTAATTTAGCTGCTGATAAAATCATCCGAGGTGTACCTATGACCAAAGAAAGTGCAATTGCTAAATATTATGCTTCAGAAGTTTCAGTAAAAGTTTCAACAGAAGCAGTTCAAATCTTTGGTGGATACGGATATACAAAAGATTTTCCTGTAGAAAAATATTATCGCGATAGCAAATTATGTACAATTGGTGAAGGCACCTCAGAGATTCAAAAGCTAGTCATCGCACGTGATGTGCTAAAATAATAGTCCCTTTTTTTTATTTTAATTTTATAAGCACCTAACCAATACAATGACAATTTCGTCTTAGCGTATTGCATGTTACAACATTTAGTATTATATTTAAACTTAAATTCCATTTTATGAAATCAAAAAAATTACTCTTTACAACATTATTGGCTTTAGGATCAATCACCACTTATCTCACCTTAAGCTCTTCTTCAACAGCTTCACAAGGTGTAATGGGTGCTTCTACAATTGGCTGTGGCTCATGCCATGGTAGTTCGGCAAGTTCAGCAACAAGCATTAATATTTCTGGTATCCCAGGTACAGGCTGGGTGGCTGGTACCGCTTACAACCTTACCTTGAGCATTAACAATATGTCGAAATCTAAAGCAGGATTTGATTTAAGTGTAAGTGCTGGCACCATCAGTAATGCACCTTCAGGTACTATGTTAATGGGCGGAACAGAATTGCACCATACCACACCGGGGCAAGCCATTTCAGGAACAACTACTTGGGCATTTACTTGGACAGCCCCTGCATCAGGTACTTCAGTCAATTTTAATGTTGCAGGGAATGCAGTTGATAATAGTGGAGATGAATCTGGAGACGTTTGGAACAAAGTTATTCTTCCTTTTAGTGTGGCCACTTCAAGTGCTGCCCCATCTATTACAGCAGTTAGTTCTGCAGCAGTTACCTCTTCAGGTGCTACAATTTCTGGCATGGTCAATGCAAATGGTGCCACTGCTAATGTCAATGTTGAATATGGAACAACAGTATCTTATGGAAGTAGCGTAGTTACTGGTCCTCCATCCGTATCAGGAACAACTGCAACTTCTGTAAGCGCTACTTTAAGTGGCTTAGCATCAAATACAACTTATCATTATCGTATTAGAGCCATTAATAGTGTTGACACAACCTATAGTACAGATATGACTTTCAAAACTTTGGTTGCTGCATCTTTATCGGATATCAAACAAGCCCAGCTAGATATTTATCCTAACCCTGCAACTGACTATATGATCATTAAGGCTAAAAGTGCTATCAATCAACTTGGTGTACAAGTATATAGTTTGAATGGTCAAGTATGTAAAATAAACATCGCGCAAGTTTCTAGCAAAGAGTTTTCAGTGAATACAGCTCAATTAGTGGCTGGCCATTATATTATGCATATTACCCTAGAAGGTAAAAGTTATGCTTATTCTTTTACAAAAAAGTAATTCACTAAACATATCAAAAAAGGTTGTTCGAATGAGCAACCTTTTTTTATTTTAAATAAGTCTTTTGAAATAACGAATTGCAACCTAAGTGTAAGCTAAACATGAATACTTTTAATTTTTGATTCAATAATAGATTTTAATTAAATAACTTTACGAGCTAAACTTGCCTGAATCAGTCTTAAATTATAACATATGAAATATATTCTCCTTATAGTATTCATGAGTTTGCAAATTCAAAGTTTCGCTGGACCAAATGATTTTGGACTTTCCTCTAACTTAGTATCTACAAAAAAGAAAACAAATGGAATAGATAAAAAAAGAATACTTGTTGGACCAGGCATTGGCTTTGGCGCTGGATTTCGTGCATTTTCATTTAACCTATCTCCCTCTGTAGCCTATGCCTTCACTGATAATTTTCATATGGGAATAACATTGGGTTTTAATTACTATCAGCAATCTCTTGATTATAGTAATTATCTAACAGGCGCAAATGAAACTTATAAATTTAAAATTCCAGCCTACTCTGCAAGTATCTATGCAAGATATTTAATTTCTAATTTTTTATTACTTGGCATTGAACCAGAGATAAACAATACAAAATTCATCAGTAATAATTTTACCTACAACACGTCTACAGGTAAAATTATTGAAGACTCTAAGAGAATTACCATCCCTTCATTTTTGGTGGGTGGGGGATATTCGCAAAGGTTCAGTAAATATGGTTACTCCTATATCATGGCTATGTATGACTTAGTACAAAATCCCAATGCTAGGTATTTCCAAACACTAGATTTCAGGGCAGGTATTATGCTTTCTCTTTGGAACTAATTGAGGCCTGTATTTAGTTTTCAACAAAAATACACTAGCCATTCTCATTGTTGTAAGTCTACCAAATGCTGATTAAATCTATCCATTAAGGATTAAGTGTATATTAGCGAATCAATATTAGAATAAAGAAGATAACCAGGCATTATGATTGAAAAGAAATGGACCTTAAAAGAGGTAGATGAGGAAAGAGTAAAATCTTTACAGCAAAGTTTAAATATTCATCCGGCGCTTTGCAAATTACTAATTGAACGACAAATTGAAAGCTTTGAAGAAGCTAAAATATTTTTCAGAACTTCTCCAGAACAATTGCATTCGCCCTTCCTGATGAAAGACATGCATAAGGCTATTGAACGAATACATCGTGCCATTGAACTTGAAGAAAAAATGCTGATTTATGGCGATTACGATGTTGATGGAACCACAGCAGTCGCAGTAGTTTACAGTTACTTTAAAGCTATTTATCCACAAATTGAATTTTATATCCCGCATCGTTTTACTGAAGGTTATGGTCTTTCATTGCAAGGAGTACAATATGCCATTCAGGAAAATATTTCATTAATCATCACCTTAGATTGCGGCATCAAATCCAATGAATTAATTCAACAAGCAGCAAATCATGGCATTGAGGTGATTGTTTGTGATCATCATTTACCTGGCAGCGAACTTCCTCCAGCCTTAGCCATTTTAAATCCTAAACAAGCAGATTGCCCTTACCCTTTTAAAGAACTTTGTGGTTGCGGCATTGGATATAAATTAATTACTGCGTATGCTCAACAATATCAAACAAATATCCAAGGTGTTAATCAATTTCTTGATTTAGTGGCTACAGCCATTGCAGCCGACATTGTCCCTATCAATGGAGAAAACAGAACACTTTGTGTATTAGGACTTGAAAAAGCCAATGCACAACCATCGATACCCTTGCAAGCCTTAAGGCAAATTAGTGAGCTTAAGAAAGAATTTACCATTACGGATTTGGTATTCATTATTGCACCTAGAGTGAATGCGGCAGGAAGAATGGATGATGCAAGAAAGGCCGTTGAACTTTTTATTGCGAAAGATCAAGTAGAAGCAAAAAAACTAGCCACGCTCTTACATGAAAACAACAATGACAGAAAAGATGTAGATCGAAGTACCACACTAGAAGCACTGCAGATGTTAGAAGAAGATGCTCAACAGGATTTAAATAAATCTACTGTTGTATATAAATCAGATTGGCATAAAGGCGTTGTTGGCATTGTTGCTTCAAGATTAATTGAGCATCATTATAAGCCAACCATAGTATTAACTTCTTCTAATGGCAAAATAACCGGTTCAGCACGTTCAATCAAAGGATTCAATATGTTTGAAGGGCTGAATCAGTGTGCCGATTTTCTAGAAAATTATGGTGGTCACTATTTTGCTGCTGGACTTACCTTAAAAGAAGAAAACCTAACTCCATTTAAATTAAAGTTTGACGAAGTAGTTAAATCAACAGTTCCTGCACATTTATTTACACCTGAAATTGAAATCGATGCTGAAATTAGTTTAACAGATATCCATGAAAAGTTCATCACCATACTTGATCAATTTGCTCCGCATGGCCCTGAAAACATGAAGCCTATTTTTCTTACAAGAGCTGTGATGGATTATAAAGGTTTAACAAGCATTGTAAAGGAAAAGCATATTCGATTTGTTTTATATCAACAAACAAGCAACACAATCAATGGCATTGGTTTTAATTTAGCGCACAAAATAGATATAGTCAAAAGCAACAGCACGTTCGACATATTATATCATATTGAAGAAAATGACTGGAATGGACAAAAGTCTATACAACTAAAGATTATAGATATCCGTTAAAAAAGTGAATTGCATTTACAAGCATGTAGAATTGTAATTCCTTTTACGTTTGTGCGGCATCAGGCATACACTACGAGGCGGCGGGTCCCCATTTTTACACATGCGGAATCTCCTCACATGCTTGGGGGCATAAAAAAACTTAGTTTAAACCTGCTTCTAGATTTGCTTTGTTCTTCTTCTCTTTTTGGTACTTCATGGCAGCGGCAATAAATCCAATAAACAAAGGATGAGGATTTTCGACTGTTGATTTTAATTCAGGATGAAATTGAGCACCTATAAAAAATGGATGGTTATCTAACTCTACCATCTCGACTAAACCTGTCTTAGGATTTTTGCCCACCGTTTTCATCCCTGCTGACTGGAACTGCTCTAAAAAAGCATTATTGAATTCCCAACGATGACGATGTCTTTCAGAAATATATTGCTTGCCATACACTTCATAAGATTTAGAATCTAAGGCAATCTCGCAATCATAGGCACCTAAACGCATCGTACCGCCCATTTGAATAATATTTTTTTGATCTTCCATGATATCTATCACAGGATAGGCCGTATGAATATCCATTTCGGTAGAGTTTGCCCCGGTATAACCCAATACATTGCGTGCAAATTCAATCACACAGCATTGCATGCCTAAACAGATACCAAAGAAAGGTAATTTATTTTCTCTGGCATATTGTATTGCGACTATTTTACCTTCTATACCTCGATTTCCAAAGCCAGGGGCCACAAGTATACCATCTAATCCACTCAGGCTCGATTTGATATTATCTGCATCTAAATATTCTGAGTGCAAATTTTTAATTTCTA
>JAGNOY010000146.1 GCA_017989935.1 Chitinophagaceae bacterium | reverse complement strand
GTTCAATAGCTTCATAGGTATCTGCTTTAAATTTTTCAAGAAGTACTTCCTTGTCAAAATCATGAAAACTATCTACAAGTTCATCGGCAAATCGAACAAAACCATAAATTGAGTAAATCGGGTTTCTAATTTTCTTATTCAGGCAATAAATACCTAAGGAGAAGCTTGTACTATAAGCTCTGGTGGTAATTTTACTACACTCCTCTGAAACATGATCAAATAAAGATTTCATTTAATGATGATTTAAGTATTGAGTGAGTAAATCTGCCGACACTTTACCTGAAATTAAGGATGGTGGCACTCCAGGACCTGGTACCGTTAATTGACCTGCATAAAATAAATTGTCTATATGTTTATTTTTAATTTTTGGTTTAAGGTTGGCTGTTTGCATTAAAGTATTTGCTAATCCGTAGGCATTTCCCTTAAATGAATTATATGCCTGAACAAAATCATCTACGCAAAAGCTTTTTTTAAAATCAATAAAAGATTTCACTTCTTCTCCGACTTGTTTTTCAAATCGTTGCATCATGATATCAAAATACTTTTCTCTCATTTGCTCTGTATCTTCAAGTCCTACTGCAATTGGCATCAAAAAAAATAAGTTTTCATGGCCATCTGGCGCTACGGTTTTATCAGTTTGAGAAGGGCAGCAAACATAAAACAAAGGCTTGTTTGGCCAAGCGGGCTTTTTGTAAATGTCTACTGAATGTTCATATAAATCTTCATCAAAAAACAAGGTATGGTGATTGATATTTTTCAATCTTTTAGTCAATCCGATATAAAAAATTAGGCTAGACGGTGCAAAGACCTTTTTCTCCCAATAGGCTGCTGAGTAATTTCGGTGTGAAGCTGGAAGTAATTTTTGTTCAACATGATTGTAATCTGCTGCTGCCACAATGCCATCAAATTGCAAAACTTCACCATTTACCTTCAAACCTTTAGCTAATTTTCCTTCTACAACAATTTCCTCGACGGCTGCATTGAGATGTGCTTTCACACCTTGTTTTTCAGCCACTTTCCACATGCCTTCTATAATTTTATAAAAACCACCTTGAGGATACCAGGTACCTAATTTCAGTCCAGCATAATTCATCAGGCTATAAAGCGCTGGTGTGTCTTGAGGCATGGCACCTAAAAACAACACTGGAAATTCCATGAGTGCAATCAATTTAGGATGGGTAAAAAACTTACGTACATGTTTACTAAAAGAAGTAAAAACTTGAAGTTTAAATACACCCTTCATTAAATCTGGATCTAGAAATTCAGCATAAGAAAGTCCAGGTTTATAAACCAACTTATCGATACCTGTTTTATATTTAAATTCTGCCTCTTGCATGAACTGAGCCAACTTTGTACCACTTCCTTTTTCGATAGATTCGAAAAGCTCTGTCAATTTTTGATAATTCTCAGGTACACGCATCGTATCATTGGCACCAAATACCACTTCAAATGAAGGGTCTAATAAGGTCAATTCGTAGAAATCTGATACTTTGGCATCAAAATCATTGAAAAACCGTTCAAACACGCCTGGCATCCAATACCAGCTTGGACCGAAGTCGAACACATAACCATTTTTTGTTGTAAAATATCGGGCTCTTCCACCTAAGGTGGTATTTTTTTCAAAAAGATGGACTTCAAATCCTTGTTTAGCAAGATGAGCTGCAGCACTCAAGCCAGCAAACCCAGATCCAATCACAGCTATTTTCTTCATATAGTAAGTCACGTTAATAAAATCGCTTCTTAAGAACGATTTTTTAAGAATTGATGAAATTAAGGGTTAATTTTTTTATCCGCAATAGATTTTATTGAATATTCATATTAAAAAACCTGAAAATTTTCTTAAAGCTTTGGTTTAGTTCGATAATTAACTTCTCTTTCCAACCTAATAGTTCAAAAAAGCATATGTTAATCCTTAATGCTACCTATTTACTTTTCCACTTTTGCCTTAATGCAAAAGTTGAGCAAAAAATCAAGGCTGAAGATTCTTTGGCAATAAAAATTATCTCATCTACGCCACTTTTATCCAAACTCGCACATAATTATATTCTCTATAATGTAGCATTCGTTTGTGCTCAAACAATGGATAAAAGTCTGGCTTCGATTTCAATATTTTTATGTGCCTCGAATCTTAGGCCGTCACCTCCATATAGTTTTTATGGAAAATAATACTTTGCAACATATTGATGTTAAATATGTCTCAACTGTATTCTTACCTCTAATAAGATAGCTTAACAGATAATCATTAAATAATACAAACTCCCATTCTTTCATATTGAGCTACTTTCATTTGGCAAGTTTGATAAATTCACGAAAGATTGCAGCCCCGATAGTAGTGGAAATCCCATCTCGTTCTTCAAAACGAGATGGATTGCAACGAATAGCGGGAAATGCTGCCCTAAAAAAATACGCTTTCAAACAAAGAATTTCTTTTATACATTTGTTCAACCTTTTTCAAATGTTAAAATACCTGTTTGCGCTCTTAAGTTTAACAAGCTTCATGATTTCTTGTGAAACATCCAATCAGTCAGAAACGCCTTCCGACCCTAAACAACAAGCTTTACAATCTATAATACTCCCCGATTCGAGTGGCACTGACTTTAGCGTAATTCAATCGCGCATCAACGAAATTAAAAATGCATTACAAAAATCACCTCCTATACTTCAATTACCTGGATTAAATGTAGAACAAATGATTGCAGAAACTATAGCCATAAAAGATGCTAAATTTTGCGAAAATTTGTTTGACAAGAAATCACATCAACCATTTAGGAATGAAATTTTTAATGTGTATGAAGCCCGACCTCAAGAAAAACCAAATGTAGAAGGAAAATTTTATAAAGTTGAGATGTATAATTATGCCCTCAACTTAACAACAACGGCCATCGTAGATATTCAAACTAACACGGTGCATGCTGTAAATACCATACCGCAAACTCAACCAGACATCCCAACCCATTTAAAAAATTTAGCCACTACGATTGCTGTAAACAACCCTGAAGTTATAAAAGCATTAGGCTATAAACCTGGTGAACAAGAAGTCCTCATGGCCAATACCAAAACAGCACTTAACAGAACTCGATGCGAAAGGAGTATGCATCTTTGTGTAGCGCCAACTTTTACAAAGGGAGATAAAGCCTTGTGGGCTATTGTAGATTTAACCGATCATCGTGTGGTAGGCATACGTTGGACGAATACAGGCCCTGAACAATCTCAACAAAAAATTTCTGAAAAACGACTCAAGTTCGACAAGGTGATGGAATGCTATTGTAAACAAATTAATAAAATTGATAAGCAAGATTGGAAACTAAATTATGTAATTACCACTTCTGATGGCATGCGTATTTCTGAAGTGTATTATAAAAATAACTTAGTACTAAACAATGCAAAAATTGTAGACTGGCATGTAAGCTATAGCAATACAGATGGCTTTGGATACAGTGATGCTGTGGGTTGTCCAGAGTTTAGTCAGGCTGCAGTGGTAGCAGTCAGTGATCCGCGCATCAGCGATATTGTAGACAATGGACAAGTCATTGGCTTTGCCTTAGAGCAAAATTTTTCGAGTGAGCAATGGCCTATGCCTTGCAACTATAATTATTTGCAACGATACGAATTCTACAAAGATGGTCGATTTAGATCTGCGGGAGCAAGTTTAGGTAGAGGTTGTGGCAATAATGGTACCTATAGACCTGTGATGCGATTCTCGTTTGCAGGAAATAATAATTCCTTTGCCGAATGGAATGGTAGCGCATGGACTAATTGGAAAAATGAGCAATGGAAATTACAGCAACCCAATCCAAGCTATGACCAACATGGAGCTTTATATAAAATGTATACTGCTTCAGGCAATGGTTTTTATATAGAACCAGGTCATGGTCAATTTGGCGATGGTGGTCGAGGTGATAATCCTTTTCTGTATCTTACTAAATTACATGCAGATAAAGATGAAGGCGAAAATGATTTAGTCACAATCGGCCCCTGTTGCAATACAGATTATCAGCAAGGTCCAGAAAAATTTATTGACGTTACGCCAGAAGGCACAGAAAATACCGACCTTGTTTTGTGGTATGTTTCTCAAATGAAAAATGATGATACCCCAGGTAAGGAATATTGTTGGAGTGAAAGTTACTTAGAAAATGGCGTGTATAAAACCAAAGTGTATCCTTGTTTAGCAGGCCCCATGTTTATCCCTATTAAAAAATAATTATGCGTAAAATTAGCTTATATATTGTGGCTCTTGCCTGTCTTTTTTCTTCATGCGAGGAGAAAATGCCTCCAGAAGAAATTGCTGAAATTGGCATCAAGCCATGTCGTGTACCGGCGGCTTATATTAAAGGCTTAGGATTTGATGCCCAACGCTGTGCCTACTCTACTGAAATTGGCGATTTCAAAGGAGTGATACTAATACAAAATCCTTTAAGTGCCATTGATACGCCTATCAAAAGATATCAGCATCCTAGTTGGGCCAAGTATGGTTATATGTCTTCGATTGCTACAGATGATCAAGGCAATGCTTACACTTTTCCGATACCGTTTGTAAATACGTTGGACCACAACTTAGAGACGATACATAGCGTGTATAAAATTGATGGACAAACGGGTGAAATGAAATTGTTCGCGCAATTACCTAAACCAGATTCTGTAGAAGGCATTATTCCTTTTGGTTTATTGGGGATATATTTTGATTGTCACGGAAAAAAAATCTATGCATCCAGCGTGAGTGGAAGTACCCGCGATAAAGAAAATGGAAACATCTATGTACTTGATCCAACAACTGGAAAAATTCTTGATCAATTAAAACATGTAGATGCAATGGGCATTTGTGTGTGTGGTATTTCAGGCGAAAAAAGATTATACTTTGGTAAAGCAAGAACGGCTGAAATTTTTTCGATTGAACTCAATAAAGAAGGCATGTTTAAAGGTGAGCCGCAATTAGCTTTAAGTTTAAGCGATCGCGGTCCTCGAGGCGATGACAAGGCACGCAAAATTCGTTTCGACAAATTCGGTAATATGCAAATTCATGGGGTTGAATTTAATTTTAGTTTAGCAGCCCAAAGTAAAAAACCAGAATCCATTTACCAATTTATTTATAATAGTATGACAGGTCAGTGGGATTTTAAAGCGATTAAAGATATTAATATGCCTTAATTGGGCGCGTGTTGTTGGGCTAATCAACATAATGCACACCGAAAGTTTTTCTTACAAGCCCAACCCCACCGGGCTATCTCTCCAATGCCCTCGCAAAGCCTCGGACGATTTCCGTTCTATCCCTCGCGCGAAGCATGCTACTCACATAGCAATTCCATCAGTGAATAGCGTATGATTCTTTCTTGACCTCCAAATCAACTAAACTCCCTTCATATAATTGAACCCAAAGATAATCATCCACAAAAGACCTCGTTCTGATCGATAAATTTATTTTACTCTTAGAACAAAATGTTTGATTAGAAGCTTCATCAATACTTGAGTAAACAGATTTCAATGAGCCATCAATATAATATCTTAAAAAAACTGGCTTGGATTTATGCTTCCTAAAATTAGGCACACTTGCCTCTTGATTCTCAATCAATGAAAAATCTAATAGTTCAGGTCCATGTCCCCTCAAATAGTAATTTCCATCAGAAGGAAAAATATGCTGACCTTCGATACGCTTCATAAGAATTGCTGTAGACAAGCCTTCTCCCAAACTGGCTTTCTTTAGATTAGGATATACTTTGACCAAATTGCCTTTCAGATTATACTTCGAAATCTTTTCAAAGTAACACGTCGACACAACATCTCTTATCTTCCGAAGATTTGGATCAATATGATCACTATAAAAAACAGATAGATATTCTAACTTTAATGAACTTGTTCCTAATATCAAATTGCCTAATTGATTATTCTC
>JAGNOY010000144.1 GCA_017989935.1 Chitinophagaceae bacterium | reverse complement strand
CCTCTGGACTTGGCGAATGGTTTGCTGATAAAGTCAACCAAAAAGAAAATAATTTTTTCTTCCATCGGAAAGAAAGTGTAGAAAAAGCTGAAATGATAGCAGCAGAAGAAAATGAGTATGTAGTGTACAAATGGGATTGGATGGATGAAGAGGAGTATTTTGAATTTAGAATAGAGAAGAGCCCTGTTACCAACGAGACTATTTTAACCATTACAGATTTTGCAGACAAGAAAGAAATAGCAGATCAAGAAAGATTATGGGAAGCACAAATTCATGATCTGAAGCATAGGGTAGGAAGCTAAAAAAGCTTGATTGGGCTGTTTGCAACAATCTTAAGAATTTATGCACATTGCAACAAGTTTGACATTTGGAGATTAATTTTGACCTCCATGGAATCAATCAAAAATGCTTATTTATTGCTAGCTGATGGAACCTTTTTTGAAGGCCAAGCTTTTGGCTATCATGGCACAGCAACAGGCGAAATTTGTTTTAATACAGGAATGACTGGCTATCAAGAAGTATTCACTGATCCTTCTTATTTCGGTCAAATTCTCATCATGAATACAGCTCATGTGGGTAATTATGGAACAAGCAATAAAGATGTCGAAAGCAATTCAGTGAAAATTTCGGGATTAGTGTGTAAGAATCTTTCTTCGAAATATTCAAGACCATCTGCTGACGAAGGACTTGAGGAATATTTAATTCAACATAAAATAGTTTCTATTCAAGGCATTGATACAAGAGCTTTAGTTGAGCATGTAAGAAGAGAAGGTGCTATGAATTGTATTATTAGTACCGAACTAGCAGATATTGGCGAGCTCAAACAAGTACTTTCAGAAGTGCCTTCCATGGAAGGATTAGAGTTGGCTTCCAAAGTGAGCACACAAGAAGCATATTTTTTTGGTGAAGAAAGTGCAGAAAAAAGAATTGCTGTACTTGATTTCGGCGTTAAGCATAATATATTACATTGTTTGGCAAACAGAGGAGCCTACTTAAAAGTATTTCCAGCTAAAACGACTTTCGAGGAATGCGAACAATTCAGCCCTCAAGCCTACTTTATTTCTAACGGACCTGGCGACCCAGCTTCAATGACTTATGCCATAGACACCATTCGAAAAATACTACAAAGTGGCAAACCTTTATTTGGTATTTGTTTAGGTCATCAATTACTTGCACTTGCGAAAGGAGGCAAAACGTATAAGATGCACCATGGACATAGAGGACTGAACCATCCGGTGTACAATATTAGAACAAGTAAATCTGAGATCACAACCCAAAATCATGGTTTTGCAGTAGAGAAATCTTCAGTCGATAACAATGAAGATTTAGAAATTACACACATTAATTTAAATGATGATACACTAGAAGGAATTTCGGTTAAAGGGAAGTCAGCATTTTCTGTGCAATTTCATCCAGAAGCAAATCCAGGGCCTCATGATTCTCATTATTTGTTTGATCAGTTTTTGGCCATGATTTAAGACTTGATTGAATTGGTAAACAAACTCAACAATGAATAAAATTGCCATAATTTTAATCTTTACCTTTTTCTTTACATCGTGCATGAAAAAAGCGACAGACTTTAATATTGATTATGTTGGAAGATGGTATTTATTTAATAAAATTCCAACAGAGTCTTTCACCATTGAGAATAATTCATATGGACAATATTTTAATATGGGCAATTTTGGATCACAAGAAGATGACATACATTATGATGGAATAGTTAGATGTGATGAGAATAAATTGAAAATTGGAACTTGGCATAAATTCACTGTGAATGTACCACCTCATAAAATTGATACTTCTAGCTTAAATTGGGCTTATGGTGAAAAACCTAATTGGAGTATGCAGATTAATGGAACTACATTTTATACTTTAAAATAGCGATTCAACTTTTACCAGTAGGAACTTCCTCTACCATAAACTTCCATTTTAATTTTCAATGAATATCAATTTTTTAATTTAGTTTTGTTTTAGTGGCTAAGCTTTCAAATGCTTGAATGTGAGCTGAAAGATTGAATTTATGAACACTTGTATTTAACTCTGCAATACCTCCGAATGAAAAAGGAATTCTTACTGATTGTTTCAATTTGTTGTTCATTCATCTTCATAGTTTCTTGTAAAAAAGAGAAAGAAGATAAAGACAATAATGCAGGCATAATAAGTTGCTCTTTACCTCTACAAGGGTTGGCACATGGCGACAGTATTTATACTATCTACCAAGATACCTCTTATATTTCTTCAAATCAAACTTTTTATAACGAGCATATCGTATCAGCTGGATTTGGAGTTGGCATCGACATGAACAAAAATATTTTAGGGGGCAAAAATGGAGAATATGAAATCACCTCTGCATTTAATCAAATAATTTTAACAGAAAATAAATCATATATTACATTTTATTATAATGGGAGTTCTTATATAGCGCAGTCTGGCAAGTTATTAATTAGTCAGTCTGAAAGTAAACCTATTATTGAATTCTGCAAAGTTCAATTCAAAGATTCTTTTGGAACTATCTACCAAGTTAGCCTAAAAACTTATCTAAATTAGAGAGGTAGAAATTCACATTGCATAAAGAGAATGTGTATAAATATTGCAAATGTTAATTTAATTTTATACTTTTGCCGTACCAATTCAACAATAAAACTGAAGCGTATGAACAAGAAAATTAATTTATTTACCTTATTAATCTTCACATACTCCGCAATTGTATGTTTAACTTTTAAGAAAGGTCAGGAATTAGATGCAGTGGCTACAGGTAGTACAGCCTCAAAGATTGAAAATACAAAAGTTGATTCAAAAGTGTTAAACTTGTCGATTCTGCCTCAGAGTTCTGTAGCTATGACTAAATTAAAATCCACTATAAGATAGTCTACTTTTAATCTTAAACACAAGATTTTATTTGATTTTTGATAGCGCCTCTTCAAGTAATTTTGTAACATTGATTGGCACTACTCCTGCCTCTTCACACACCAATCCTCCAGCAATATTTGAAATATAGGCCATCATGCTAATATCTTTGTGAATAGCATATAGAGCAGCGGCAACTGCTATCACTGTGTCTCCTGCCCCAGAAACATCTGAAATATTTCTAAAATGCGCAGGATATAAATGAGATTGTTTTTCTTGTTGCACAAAAACTCCTAATTCTGATAAGGTGATTAATGTGATTTTGTGGTTTAGCATATTCTGAAGCTTCTCATGTACTTGCTTAAGGTGCTTTTCGTTCACAACTGCCAATTGAATATTTAATGCTTCTCTAACTTCTTTTAAATTAGGTTTAAACAAATCAACCTGTCTATAACTTAAGAAATTATTTTTCTTTGGATCTACAGCCGTTAATACACCTACATGTTTACAATGGTTGATAATTTTTTCAATCACGTTTAATTTCAACACACCTTTGTTGTAATCCTCAAAAATGAGTATATCAGGTTTTTCAATTTGAATGGCTCTTAAACATGTATCAATAAACCGATGTTCATCTTTGACAGATAAATCTTCGTGATTCTCTTCATCTAATCTAAAAACTTGTTGATTTTTTGCAATCACCCTTGTTTTAATGGTAGTTACACGATCAGCGCTCTGCAAACAGCCTTCAGTATGAATTTTTTCGATTTGTAATTGTTGAATCAATTCTTTAGCTGCATGATCCTTTCCTAGAACTGTAAAAAGATAAACTTCAGCCCCTAAGGCTCTGCAGTTTAAGGCAACATTAGCAGCTCCTCCAGGCCTCGCATCTTTTTGATTCACTGAAATAATAGGTACAGGCGCTTCCGGAGAAATTCTATCTATTTGCCCTCTCCAATATTGATCAATCATAGCATCGCCCACTATAAAAACTTTAAGTTTTTTTAGTTTAGAAAAGGTTGAGCGTATTGTCTTTTCGGTGAAGGGGTAAGACATCTTGACTTAAATGAAGTGTTTGGATTGTAAAGAACGTAAATCCAAGCTTAAATGCCAAACTTGTGAAGGATTAAGCAAATACGATTAATCATCATCACCCGTCATGGCACTTCGGTTCTCATTATCCTTGGCAATATAAAATACATGCACTTTGGCAGTATCCCTGAGAAAATTAATATTCTTAACTTCGACACGATGAATTGGTAACCCAGTTCGAGATTTTAAATCCTCAATAAGTAATTCTCTTTTTTCTGGGGTAATCAGATCAATTCTTTCGTAAGTAATTTCCTTTACATTTTCATGAGTTAAGGTGATAAACCTATCAAGTATAATGGTTAAAAGTAAAATGGCTATATTACATGCAATCATGATCCACCAGCCTTCATCAACTAAAGACAAGGCATTAATCATACCTAAGGCTAAGCAAATGAAAAAATATCCCATTTCTTTAATAGGTACTGTTACGGTTCTATATCTCATGATGGAGAAAATAGCAAGCAAGCCAAAAGCAAAACCTGGTTTGAGTTTAGTGGTGCTTAACAAAAGAAAAATGATAAAATTGAAAATGAAAAATGTAAAAAGGAAGTCCTTGTTTTTATGTGTTGGGTAATAAATTAATCTGATTAAAATAAAAATAGCCAACAAATTAATTCCAAACCTTGAAATTAATTCCATATAATCCATGCCTGATACTGTTGTGGCAGTATCAGAAAACATATCTGTATTAATTGCTTTTAATGAATCTTTAATTTGTTTTGCTGTGCGTTCCACATTCTCCATATTGACTTATTTTTTTTACTTTTAAAAGTATAGGTTTAAAATTATTGTGTTTAATATCATTTTCCATCATAGATACACCTATAGCATATTTACTAAAACTACTTTCATGCACCCTTAGCTTTTTCAGCACTTGAATTGTATTACTGAAGACATCTGATTTGCCTTGTTTGACTTCAATGACAGCCAGATTAGGTAAGGCAATATTTACTTTTCCATTCGTAAATCTGATGTTTATATCAATGGTGATTCTTTCTGTAAAAGATTTGTTGGTCAAGGTAATTCGTTGAAAATTATTGGTAAGCTTTTTTTCTATAGGCCTATTTTGTAATCTTTTGTACTGAATTAGTTTATAGTCTTCGTCTGGTACTTGGTCGTATATGGACGGAATTTTCTTGCGCTGTTTATCAGTTCTGGTTCCGAATAATTTACGTTTAATTTCATAAAAGCATAAATTACTCTCCACGTATTCTCTGCTTCTTACTTTTACACGATTTACGCAGCCATTATGGTGGTCTTTAAAGAATTGAAAATCTTCGGTATCAAAATAATTTGTTTGATAATTGAAAATTCTATTCTGTTCAATTTCCAATACAAATTGATTTTCTCGAATTCCTTCCAATAATTGTATTAGTTCAGACTCAGTTAAAATGTACTTGGTATCAATCCTATTTTGCAACTCAACACTGTCGAGTTGTTTAAGACTTACTGATTCAAAATGATCTATACATTTTTTAATTGCTTGCATGAAGGCGTATAAGCCTACAATATAAATATAAATAGTAACAATAAAATAATATTTGAAATAAAAAGCGATAATCTATATCATTCATTGGATGAATAGTCGGATGTTAGCTTCAATAAAATTTTAATGAATTGGCTATCTTACAAGAAGTAAGTCTCCTTTAAGAATTGTATTTTTTTCTTGTAAATGACATCTGGTTTGAATGATATAAAAATAAGTACCCATTTCGGCATTTCTACCTGCCAATCTGCCGTCCCAGACATTATGTGAATTTTTCCCTTCGAAAACAAGTTGGCCATACCTGTTATAGACTTTCATATTGAAAAATTCAAAATCATTTTGACTTAGTATCTTAAATTCATCATTGATCATATCTCCATTTGGGCTAAACGCATTAGGCACAGAAATTGGTCCACAACAAGAGGTATAATTAATTGTCATCTCTGCTGATTGTTCACAAC
>JAGNOY010000143.1 GCA_017989935.1 Chitinophagaceae bacterium | reverse complement strand
TTCCAGCTGTGGCCATCTCAAATCTAGATGCCGATAATTTAGAAACCCAGTTGAAAGCCACGAAGAAAATTCAAGTTAAGTTATTGACGACTTGCCAAATGCTTCCTGATGTAAAATCATATAATGTGGTTGGAGAGATTCGAGGTTCCGAATTACCAGATGAAATTATTTGCTTTGGGGGACATTTAGATTCTTGGGACATCGGTGAAGGCGCCCACGATGATGGCGCAGGTGTTGTTCAAGCGATAGAAGTGATTAGAACTTTTAAAAAGCTTGGCATTAAACCTAAACGAACTATCAGAGCAGTTCTTTTCATGAATGAAGAAAATGGATTAAAAGGAGCTGTTAAATATGCAGACTTAGCTGAACAAAATCATGAAAAACATATTTTGGCTATTGAATCTGATGCAGGGGGTGATGTTCCATTAGGATTTTCGATGACTATGAATCAAGCCCAAAAAGAAAAAGTACTTCAATGGAAAGCCCTCTTCGAAGAATATGGCATAACTAACTTTAGCAAAGAAGGAGGCGGGGCAGATATTGGACCTTTATATAGAAAATTCAATACCCCAATGATGGAATTATTACCCAATTCTCAACGCTATTTCGATGTACATCATAGTGATAACGATGTGTTTGAAAATGTACATCGTCGAGAACTTTGTTTAGGCTCAGTGGCTATGAGTGCTATGGTTTATTTAGTGAGCAGGTATGGCCTATAATGATCTAAAAAGAAGATCTTGCAGAAGCAACTGTGCTTAAATCAGCGAAATCTTCTTGAAGATATTTATAATATGCGGTTATAGCTATCATAGCTGCATTATCGGTGCAATATTCAAATTTTGGAATAGAATAAGTCCAGTGATATTTTTCAGCATGTTGTTTAATTGCAGTTCTCAATCCTTTATTCGCACTAACTCCCCCTGCAATACAAATATGTTTTATGCCAGTTTCTTTGCTTGCTTTCACCAACTTTTTCATGAGAATTTTGATAATTGTATGTTGGATACTTGCACACAAATCTTTCAAATTTTTATCAATAAAAAACTCGTCTTGTTTCATCGAAGCTTGCAAAAAATACAGAATTGATGTCTTTAAACCCGAAAAACTATAGTTTAATTCTTGCATTTGTGGTTCAGCAAATTTAAAAGCTAAAGGATTGCCTTCTTGCGCATAACGATCTATCAAAGGACCACCAGGATAGGGAAGCTTCATCATTTTAGCTGCTTTATCAAAAGCTTCTCCAGCAGCATCATCAATGGTTTGACCTATTACTTGCATATCCAAAGGGCTTGAACACTTTACAATCTGTGTATGCCCTCCAGAAACTGTCAAACACAAAAAAGGGAATGTGGGAATTGGTTCTTCAATTAAATTTGATAATACATGCGCTTGCATATGATGTACTGCAATGGTCGGGATACCAAGCGCTTGAGCCATAGATTTGGCAAAAGAAACTCCTACCATCAAAGACCCTATCAAACCTGGCGATTGTGTATAAGCAATCGCATTCAATAAAGACTTAGATATGCCGCTTTGCAACAACGCTTGTTCTACAACGGGTACAATGTGTTTCAAATGCAATCTTGATGCAGATTCAGGCACTACACCTCCATACTGCTCATGCACTTGCTGTGTATAGATTACATTCGATAAAATTTTACCATCTACCAAAACACTGGCACTAGTTTCATCGCAAGAACTTTCAATGGCTAAAATATAAACTGATCCCATCGTATGAATTACCAACTAAGAATCTTGGTCAAAGTCTTTTTTGGCTTAGGCTTTTTTTCTACGATTTTGTTGTAACTCAGCACATTTTCTTTTGGCGTATCATAAGTTTTCAATCGCAACACTACGTGTACTTTACCTGGATAATTGTTTTTATAAAACTTTTTGTATAAGGCATCTATCTCACGCTCATCAACATGAATCGTTAAACGTGCTTTGTCTGTTACAAAGTGAACTATCATAGCATCCCACTCTACCGAATCTATTACACCTTGCAACGTTAAAGTACCATAATATTTTGACGGATCGAAATCAATTTTATTGCAACAAAATTTACCATCTTGTCTTACAAAATCTTCTTCTACATATCGATAAGTTGTGTAATCGCAAGTGTAAAAAGTTTCAGAAGCCTTATCATAAATACCACACAAAGATTCTTGACCAGGAAATTGGTACTCAGAAAAGAAATTGGCATCAATAATATCAATGTCAGCTTTCTCATAACCCATGGTATACGTTTCTTGGGCATAAGTGGAAATTGCACCAAAAATGACCAGAATGACTAAAAGTATTTTCTTCACTCTTTTTCGAATTAGCTAACAAATATAATACATGCATCGTCTAGGTTACAATCTTTCTTAAGATTTCTTGCCAGAAAAGCTAAAATGACCGAGAAAGATTTAATTTTAACATCTAAAAATCAATAACATTATGCTTAAAGTAAAATTAGTTGGCTTGGCCTTACTTATCCTCAGTATTGGCTTTTCATCTTGCGGTAAGAAAGGAAGTGGAAATAACGGCGGAGGCGGAGGTGGAGGAAATTCAGGATCTACAGTAGAAGTTCCAATTAGTCGCTCAGACACAACCTCACTACCAACAAGCATTGCACCGTTACCTTTTTCTATTGACTTGTCAACAACTCCACTACAGATCGATACATTTGCGACTAAAGTAGATGAATATATCACTCCTTATGGATTTAAAAAATCAGATATCACCAAAGTTGAAGTAACTTCCTTAAACATTGTACTTGAAAATTCTCCTGGACAAACCTTCAATTTTATCAAAGATACACTTACAAGTATACGCGTATATGTTGATAGCTTTAATGGCTCAGCCCCTCTTCAAGTGGCATTTAAACAAAGCATTACTCCAGGCTCAACTTCGATCACATTAAATGTAGACCCTGTAGATATTAAAAATTATTTTAATGCAGATTACATGAAACTACTTGTTGGCTTCAGAACACAAGAAAATGAAGGACTTAATGCTGCTACAAAATTCAGAGTAAATTACGGATTTAAGGTAACAGCAATCATGCCCTAATTATAATTTCAAGGTAATGCCTGCTTGAATCAAAGCTTCAGGAATAAAATACTTGTTATACAATATCCAACTTTTTCCAATTCCAACCTCGGTGTACACACCGAGGTTTTTTGTTGCAAAATACCTGAATCCCCAAGTACATTCTAAACTCAATGGACGAGGAATATCATACTTAATACTAAACTGCGTAGTGTGGGCTAAAGTATAAGACCACATGCGAATCATCCCGTACCCCACACCAAGACCTGCATAAGAATCTATTCTTTTCCTTTTCCAGAAATGATAGTTCCCTCTAACGGTTCCAGAAAGCTCAAAAGCCTTAATACCAAATTCGAACTTTCGATAAATTTGTTTTACCGTATCATACCCCGTATCCATCCATGTAATCTTCGACCTACTGTATGAAGTATTAAACCCAATCCCTATTCTATCACTAAGCATATATTCCCCTTTGAATATCACAGGTCCAAATCCATACACATTAATTTGATCGCGGGTAGTTTTATACTTCAAAAACGACCTGATGATACTTGGAGCTCCATAACCCAAGGTAAATGCCACATTCCCTTTATGAATAGATACCTCACGATCTCGATCGCTAGATTGAGAAAAACTGGTTTGGCTCAGAACTAACAATAAGCCAACACCTACTATACCATGAATTAATTTCATATCACAATTTATGAATTGCAAGATACATCTTTACCTCAAACTTTATGTCATACTTACCTAGCGAATCCTTTTGGTTTTTGAGATTAGTTTAACACCCAATTCTTGACTTTAGCATTCCCTTAATACAACCCGCCTTTACTTTTGCTCATTCATGAAATAACCTTAAACATGCCTACTAAACTCAGTTTCGAAGCCAAAATCCTACTTGCCTTTTTGTGTATATTCAGCGTATTACTTTCCACTTTCCGCATCTTAGCTACTGATAATATTCGATACATCTTTCTAAATTGGAATTTATTTCTTGCACTCATTCCTTGGCTTGCTTCTAGTTGGCTCAAACAAAAAATTCGCCCTGCCGTAGCAAGCACCTTGGTCATTATGCTTTGGATTTTATTCTTCCCGAACTCCCCTTATATCTTAACTGATCTATTTCATTTACGCAAAAATTCAGATATGCCAATCTGGTACGACCTCATCATGATTTTGTCGTATGCGTGGACTGGCCTGATGTTCGGGTTCATGAGCTTGATGGATATCGAAAGCCTTGCAGAAAAATGGCTCTCAAAAAAAATGATTCCTTTTGCTATTTGCATCTTATTTTTTATCACCAGCTTTGGGGTGTATCTCGGCCGTTTTCTTCGTTGGAATAGCTGGGATATTGTCACAAACCCCGCTTCACTCGCCTCAGACATTCTTCAACAATTTATCGAACCACAACATCATTTGCGCACTTGGGGACTCACCTTACTGATGGGCTCCTTACTTAGTCTCATGTATTTTTCCTTCAAAATTTTCACGCGAAAATCTAGCTTACCTGTTTAGGTCTAAATATTTTTGGGGCGTGCCCTTATCCTTTGTATTGCATTCACCGATTGTGCCAAGTCTTTGCGAAGTATAGGAAATACAATCAGCTATAAAACTTCTTACCCAGTCTAAGGTCGGGCTCTGCGTTGCAATCCATCTCGTTTTGAAGAACGAGATGGGATTTCCACTTCGATCCCTCACGCAATTACCAAGTAACCATTCATTTCAATTATAACAAATCCTTTCCTTTGGCCTTTACATACACATGCCACCTACCCAATACAGCAGCCATATCTGCAGGTAGCTCACTTTCAAAATGAAGTTTCTCACCAGTTTTTGGATGTATAAATCCTAATGTTTTGGCATGTAAAGCCTGACGAGGACAAAGTGCAAAACAGTTTTCTACAAAACTTTTATATTTACTAAATACGGTGCCCTTTAAAATTCTATCTCCTCCATAAGCGGCATCATTAAACAACGTATGACCAATGTGTTTCATGTGTACCCGAATCTGATGTGTTCGACCAGTTTCCAATTTACATTCAACTAACGTCACATAATTCATTCTTTCTAAAACCTTATAATGTGTAATGGCATGCTTCCCTTTGCCATCATCTTCATCATAAGTATCATAAATTTTTCTGTTACGCTCGTTTCTTCCAATAAAGGTATTAATTGTACCTTCATCAGCCTCCACATCGCCCCACACCAACGCATGATAACGCCTATCTACTGTATGCTCTTTAAACTGATCAGACAAATGCAAAATGGCTGCTTCCGTTTTCCCAAAGACTAATAACCCCGAAGTATCCTTATCAATTCGATGCACCAATCCTATACGGGGCAAGGAGGCTTCATCGAGATGTTGTTGTTGAAAATAATAAGATACTGCATTCACTAAAGTTCCTGAATAATTGCCCACACCAGGATGTACCACCATACCAGGATTTTTATGAATTACCATTACATCATCGTCTTCATACACAATATCAATAGGAATATTTTCAGGTAGAATTTCCGTACTTACCGGCTCTCGAAAAGTATAGGCAACAATATGATCGCCTGGACGAATTTTATAATTTTGCTTAACAGGCTTATCGTTCACAATAACTAAGCCTTCATCAATAGCCTGCTGTACTTTGTTTCTAGTAATGCTAGCTATCTTCGTCATGAGGTATTTATCAATACGAAAAGATTCCTGTCCGCGCTCAACCACAAAATCCATCAACACATGCTTCTCTGTCGGAGCATCATGTAAACTATCTTCTTCTTCTAAATCCTGATTGACTAAATGTATATTCATGGTTGGGCAAAGGTAAGGTCTTACATTCTTTTTTTACCATAAATGAAAAGAGACCTCATTCATAGAATGAAGTCCCTTCTCTTG
>JAGNOY010000005.1 GCA_017989935.1 Chitinophagaceae bacterium | reverse complement strand
TTCCAATATAATTTACGGCTTCATTGGTGAAAATTGGTGAATTAAAATCAAAGTAAATGGAAGCATGATTTTTTATTTCAGAACCAAATGGCAGGTCGCTTTTAACTTTGATTTTAAACTGAACCCAGCCATGACTTTCGGGTTCGTGATGCACACTATCCAATAGATTAATTTCATTAAAATAAAATGTAAGAAACCTTCCACTCAAACTTGGAATAGTTCTATGACTCGATCCCAAGAATTTAAAAGTACTAGGGTCTAAGGTTGCTTCTAATGTGTCGCGAATGACCACTTTATAAGCTGTATCATTGCCTGTATTTTGAAAATGTATCGTATAGGTTAACCATTGCCCCGCCCCCACGTTGCTGGTTGGTGATACTTGCTTTTCATTTGGATCAAATGAATTGACAATAGGAAAACACATGTTCATGGCATTGTTATTCGGATGAATATCATTAAGTACGTTATCAACTGACATCGAAATACATACCTCATTTCCAATGACGGCAGATACATCCGTTAATAGTTCTATACCAAAGGCAGTATTAAAATCAATTTGTGTCAAATCTGAAATAACATAAGTTAAAACTTGCCCATTAATGCTAGTAGGACTTAGTGCATTTACTGCAGGGGATACATAGGTCACAGGCCCATCATACATCAAGGTGACGGTTGCGGAGTATGGATTACCGCAATGTACTTGATAATAACTTGCCATATCACCAGCTTGGATATTGACCACTGACATGACACCTGGTCTAAATCGTCCCATAATTGATTTAATGCCTGCATCCGAACCATTACACTCAACTCCAAAATGTATATGATCTTTCATTGAATCTTGAGGTGACAAAACTACCTGCTGAAAACCACTTGTGGGACAAGTCACAGTAAATGGCAAATCTGTAGTATCGATCCTTACATCTAAACTATCAGTGTCACCAGTATCAAAAGAGTATTCACCTTGTCCTGTAACATAGGCTTGTTCGAGAAATTGATTATTTCGAAATAACTGCATTTGAATATTTGTCACTCGATTGCCAGGATTCAAACTATCCAATAAACAACTACTTGAAGTATCAACATGAACATTTCCTGTAATATTCCAAGCACAAGGACATCCAGAAGCAATCATGCATAATGGTGCTGAAAAAAAATTATTTGATGTATTGAATGTATCTAATACTCTTAAATAGTTAGGTAAACAAAGTATACCTGTACCTGAAAATCGTATCCATAACATTTCTGTAGGCAATTTAGGCAAACAATTTAATTGAGTATTGTAAGAACAATCAAAATTATTCAGACTAATAGGTAACCATGAAATAGTACTAATTAAATTATTTGCCATATCAAGATACATTAATTGAGGTGGCAAACTAGCTGGCATGGCAGTTAAATAATTATTCCTGAAGGATAAAATATTTAATCCAGTAGGCAACATAGGCAGTGAGCTAAGTGAATCACCTTCACAATAAAGTTGCTTCAAAGTAGATGGCAATGTGGGCAAAGAATCTATGTCAGCATTGTTACATTTAAGAACGCCCAAGGCAATTGGTAAAACAGGTAATATAGGCGTTTGATTGCCATTCCAAACTAATTGATATAATGAAGCAGGCAAAGCAGGTAAAACATTTATTGGATTGCTACTATAATCTAAATGTATCAAACCTGAAGGCAAATTAGGTAATTGTGGGATAAAATTTGTTTCCACAATAAGTGTAAGAAGTGATTGAGGCAAAGTGGGTAAAACACTTAATTGATTCTTGCTCACATCGAGAATTTCTAAGGTGTTTGGTAAAGTTGGCAATTGATTTAAACCATTATCAGCAGCAGTTAAATTGATTAAAGATACTGGAAGACTTGGGAGCTGTAAAAGCAAATTAGTGCTGCAATCTATGTTTATTAAACTATTAGGTAAAAAAGGCAAACTTGTAATTTGATTCTTCCTACATTGCAATTTTGTTAAGGTAAGCGGCAAAGTAGGTAATTGTGTTAAAGAATCTTGATCGCAAATCAAATTAATTAACCCACTTGGTAAGGTGGGTAACAAATAAAGCGGGTTTATCGAGCATTCTAAAATGATTAGCGTTGCAGGCAATGTGGGTAAGCTTGAAAGTTGATTACATTTACAGTAAAGCCCGCTCAGCGATAAAGGCAATGTTGGTAGCTGTTTGAGTTTATTATAGCTACATTCTAACATGGTCATTCCATTCATTGGCAAAGGAGGTAGAGAATCTATCTGATTCATCTCACAGAACAAAGTCGTTAATGTTAGTGGAAGGCTAGGCAATTTAGATAAAAAATTATTGGAGCAATTTAGATAAAATAAATTCTGAGGCAGGGCAGGTAACGAATCAATTGGATTTATACTGCAATTCAGCCAAGTAATCGTATTAGGTAATCTAGGTAATTGGTGAATAAAATTATCACTACAATTTAGTTGGTCTAGGTTGTCAAAGTACTGAATACCTGTTAAATCTTTAATTTTCAAATCTTTACAATCCAATATTGTTTCTCCCGTAATGGAGATCTCAGTGGTATCGAGCAAATTACCCACCATAGCATTCGGATAATTCAAGGCTAAAAAGCTTCTGAAATTTGTATCTGGAATATTGACAAATTGGGCGCTAGAACTTAATCCATACAATAGCAATATACAAAATATACCCCATGTTTTTGCAAATTGATTCATAGTGAATGGTTTGAACTTCTATAATACGAAGCTCAGAAGCATTCTGTTAGGGCCAAATAAAAAGCCATCCCGAAAGATGGCTTTAAAACTATTCGTTCATGCTTATTTCAGCTTAAAGGCTTTTTTCACTTGATCTACATAATCTAACTTTTCCCAAGTAAATAATTCTACTTTCATTTTCAATTCATTCTTTTTGCCTTTATTGAAAATCTTGGTAACTACTTCATTCTTTCTTCCCATATGTCCGTAAGAAGCTGATTCAGCATAAATAGGACTTCTAAGCTTGAAACGTTGTTCAATGGCATAAGGTCTCATATCAAAAATCTTTTCTACTACTTTAGCGATTTCTCCATCGTTCATGTTCACTTTTGAGGTACCATAAGTATTTATAAACAACCCACAAGGCTTGGCTACTCCGATAGCATAAGAAACTTGAACTAATACTTCATCACATAATCCGGCAGCAACTAAATTTTTTGCAATATGTCGAGTTGCATAAGCTGCACTTCTATCAACTTTGCTTGGATCTTTTCCGCTAAATGCTCCGCCTCCATGAGCACCTTTTCCGCCATAGGTATCTACAATAATTTTTCGTCCTGTTAATCCAGTATCCCCATGAGGCCCACCAATCACAAATTTTCCTGTTGGATTGATATGATAAGTAATTTTATCATTAAAAAGCTTCTGCAATGAAGGTTTAAGTTGCTTCTTAACTCTTGGAATAATCACACTAATAATATCTTCCTTAATTTTTGCTAACATCTTAGCATCCTTATCAAAATCATCATGTTGTGTTGACACTACAATTGTATCAATTCGAATCGGATTATTATTATCGTCATACTCGATAGTTACTTGACTTTTAGCATCTGGTCTAAGATATTTTAATTCTTTCCCAGCTCTTCTTGTGATTGAAAGTTCTTTTAAAATTTTATGGGCAAGATCCAAAGCTAAAGGCATATAGTTGTCTGTTTCGCGCGTGGCATAGCCAAACATCATTCCTTGATCACCAGCCCCTTGCGCATTTGCCTTTGTTTCGAAACTTTCTTTCTTTACTTTTCTATCTACGCCTTGATTAATGTCCGCGCTTTGCTCATGAATAGCTGAAAAAATACCACATGAGTTAGCCTCAAACATATATTCAGATTTGGTATAGCCAATTTCTTTGATTACTTCACGAGCAATATCCTGAACATCTAAGTAAGCTTCTGACTTTACTTCTCCAGCCAAGACCACTTGACCAGTAGTGACTAGAGTTTCACAAGCAACCTTTGAATTTGGGTCATAAGCTAAAAAATGATCTATTAAAGCATCTGAAATCTGATCTGCAACTTTATCAGGATGTCCTTCTGAAACTGACTCTGAAGTAAATAAATAAGGCATAAAGTATATATTATTTAAAATTAAAGAATGCGCAAAAGTAATTATTCTTTTGACATTTTGGGTCGAAAAAAATATTGAGTTGCTTATTAGGGAAAATTAGTAATTCCTTCTCCGGCATTTACATCGAATGTAAAATTGAAATAGCATTTAGGTGTATTAGAAGCAATCGCTAATCTTTAAAATCGTAAAACAACTATATTTTCTTAGGTTTGCATAAAATTTGACGGATTTATGCATAGAATAATCCTGCTATACCTACTTTTCTTACTGGTCTCTTCTTGTCAATTTTTTTCTTCTACATCAAAAAAAACTTCGCAAGAAGGTACGATAGTCTTTCCAGAAACTTCAAAAATTAGCACCCTTATTGAAGATAATCCAAAAGACGCCTCTCTTTATTTCAAAAGAGGATTGATCTTACGAGAAATTGAAAAGGATTCATTAGCCATGCTTGATTTCCAAAAAGCCATTAGTTTAGATTCTACCAAAGCCCCTTTTTATAGTGCATTAGGAGATTTACTTTTTGACCATAAGGATATTACTGGGAGTTTAGGTTGGATTAAAAAGGCCATAGAACTTGACCCAGAAGACAAAGTAGCTCATCTCAAATTAGCTAAACTATTTTTATTTACCGCTGAATACCCAAAAGCATTTACTGAAATTAATACTGTACTTCGATCTGATGTGTATAATACTGAAGCCTATTTTCTGAAAGGCATGTGTTATAAAAATATGAAAGATACAAATAAAGCCATTTCAAGCTTTCAAACTTCTGTGCAAGCAGATCCGAAGAATGTGGACTCATACATGCAATTAGCCATTTTGCACGAAGCAAAAAAAGACCCTCTCGCTTTAGAGTATTATGAAAATGCTTATAAGGCAAACCCAAGTAATTTAGACCCGCTATATGGGAAAGCCATGTATTGGCAAAACCAAGGTAAATTTGAAGAAGCTAAAAAAATATTTACTCGTATGATTGTTTTAGACAGAAACTATCCTGTTTCATTTTACAACATGGGATGGATGTTGCTGCAACAAGATTCGATTGACAAAGCCATCAGACAATTTAACATCGCCATAGAAGTAAATCCTGATTATACTGAAGCTTATCACAATCGAGGACTTTGTTATGAAATTCAACACAATAAAAATGCTGCTATTGCTGATTACAATCAAGCCTTAAATTTCAATCCTGATTTTGCCCCTTCTAAAGAAGCTCTTAAACGAATTCAACAATAATAAAACCAATATGCCCTTAATAGCCCCATCATTATTATCCGCCGATTTCCTACATTTAAGCAAGGATATTCACATGATAAATCAATCCGAAGCTGATTGGTTTCATTTAGATATCATGGACGGACGCTTTGTGCCGAATATTAGCTTTGGATTGCCTGTGGTTGCTGCTGTTCGCAAAGAAGCCACCAAAACCTTGGATGTTCATCTTATGATTGAAGAGCCTGGAAATTTTGCTGAAGCATTTGCTAAAGCTGGGGCTGATATTTTAAGTGTGCATATTGAAGCATGCCCTCATTTGCATAGAAATTTACAACAAATCAAATCATTGGGCATGAAGGCTGGAGTTGCAATTAATCCGCATACTTCGGTAAATCAATTATTTGATATCCTCCATGATATAGATGTAGTTTGTATGATGAGTGTGAATCCGGGTTTTGGTGGACAATTATTTATTGATAGAACTTTAGATAAAATCAAGGAATTGAAAACTGAAATTACTCGAAGAGGTTTATCTACTTTAATCGAAATAGATGGCGGTGTAACATTGGAAAATGCGCAACAAATTCTTACTGCAGGCGCTGATGTTTTAGTAGCAGGAAACACAGTTTTCGGTTCATCAGACCCCTTAAAAACTATCTCTTTATTAAAGGGTATTCAAGGATAAAAGAATAGTAAATCATGGTTTTTTCCACAATAGACTAGCTTCATTTCGTTTTTCCTTTTTCTTGGCTACATTTGCACTCTTAAAAATAAACCATGGGTGTATTAGTTAATAAGAATAGCAAAGTAATTGTACAAGGATTTACAGGCACAGAAGGCACATTTCATGCCACACAAATGATTGAATATGGTACGCAAGTTGTCGGCGGTGTAACTCCTGGAAAAGGTGGCAGTACACATTTAGACAAACCCGTGTTCAACACAGTTGCTGACGCTGTTCAGCAAGCAGGTGCTGATGTTTCTATCATTTTTGTACCTCCTGCTTTTGCTGCTGATGCAGTGATGGAAGCAGCCGATGCAGGTATCAAAGTAATTATCTGTATCACAGAAGGGATTCCTGTTTCTGACATGGTTATTGCAAAAGAATATATTAAAGATAAAAATTGTGTATTAATTGGTCCAAATTGCCCTGGCGTAATTACTGCAGATGAAGCCAAAGTGGGTATTATGCCTGGTTTTATTTTCAAAAAAGGGCATATTGGTATTGTGTCTAAATCAGGCACCTTAACTTATGAAGCCGCTGACCAAGTAATTAAAGCCGGATTAGGTGTTACTACGGCAATTGGAATTGGTGGTGATCCTATCATTGGCACAACGACTCGAGAAGCTGTTGAGCTTTTGATGAATGACCCAGAAACACATGGTATCATTATGATAGGTGAAATTGGTGGTGGCATGGAAGCAGAAGCTGCGAACTGGCTAAAGGACAATATGCGCAAACCTGTTGTTGGATTTATTGCTGGTCAAACAGCTCCAGCAGGAAGAAGAATGGGACATGCAGGAGCCATTGTTGGAGGAGCAGACGATACGGCTGCTGCCAAAATGAAAATTATGCGCGAATGCGGTATTCATGTAGTAGACAGCCCAGCCGACATTGGGAAAATGATGGCATCTGTCATGAATGCTAAGTAGGCTCATAATTATTTTCTCTTATTAATTCAACCTTTTGATTCTCTAATTCATTGGCAAACGATTATATTTGCTTATCATGAATGAAGTGATTAAAGAATTAAACCATGTCGTTATCAAGTTCGCTGGCGACAGTGGTGATGGGATACAGCTTACAGGCTCACAATTTACAACCAATACTGCGCTAATAGGGAACGATTTATCTACATTCCCTGATTTCCCTGCTGAAATCAGAGCACCAATTGGCACCTTACCTGGCGTCAGTGGCTATCAACTCCATTTTTCATCAGATGCCGTTTTTACGCCTGGTGACGAATGTGATGTATTAGTTGCTATGAATGCTGCAGCCTTGAAAGTGAATTTAAAATCCATTAAAAAAGGAGGTATTATAATTCTGAATACTGATGGATTTGATTCTAAAAATCTAAGATTAGCGAATTACGCAGATGGTGACAATCCTTTAGAAAATCATTCTTTAGATAATTACACGGTGCATCAAATTGATGTTACAAAACTCACTAGAGAAGCTTTAAAAGAAATCACCGGGCTAGGAGTTAAAGAGAAAGATCGAGCAAAAAATATGTTTGTGTTGGGCTTTCTTTATTGGATGTATGATAGAACTTTAGATAACTCTATTCAATTTTTGCAAGATAAGTTTGGTAAAAAACCAGAAATTTTAGAAAGCAATATCAAAGCGCTTCAAGCAGGCTATCATTTCGGAGATACTACAGAGTTATTTACTTCTAGATTTCATGTTGCCAAGGCCAAAGTAGAAGCTGGTGAATATAGAAGTATTACCGGCAATGCAGCCCTTTCTCTAGGACTTGTTACAGCTGGCTATAAATCTGGGCTCAAATTATTTTTAGGCTCCTACCCCATTACACCTGCCTCAGATATATTACATGATTTAAGTAAATACAAAAACTATAATGTAATTACCTTTCAAGCTGAAGATGAAATAGCTGCAATTAGTTCTGCCATTGGTGCATCTTATGGTGGTTCTTTAGGAATAACCACGACTTCAGGACCTGGTATGGCCTTAAAAGCAGAAGCCATGGGATTAGCCGTCATGCTTGAAATTCCTTTGTTGATAGTTGATATCCAACGAGGTGGACCTTCTACAGGATTACCAACCAAGACAGAACAAAGCGATTTATTGCAGGCCTATTATGGAAGAAATGGAGAATGTCCGATGCCAATTGTTTCTGCGAGTACGCCCTCTGATTGTTTTTTTGCAGCTATTGAAGCTTGCAGAATTGCCATTCAACATATGACACCCGTAATTTTGTTGAGTGATGGCTTCATTGCAAATGGGGCTGAGCCATGGAAGTTTCCGCAGTCAGAAAATATTCCATCGTTTGAGGTCAAATTTAAAGAAGCCTTAGCTGAAAACGAAACTACCTTCTTACCCTATCAACGAGATGAAAAATTGGTAAGACCATGGACAATCCCAGGTTTTGCAGGATTAGAACATCGAATTGGGGGCCTAGAAAAACAAGATATTACAGGCAATGTTAGCTATGATCCTGATAACCACGAACATATGGTAAAAACAAGGCAAGCTAAAGTAGATTTTATTGCAGATTATATCCCCTTACAAACACTAAATTTAGGTGAAGAAAAGGGAGATATTTTAATACTTGGTTGGGGTTCAACCTATGGGGTTATTACTACAGTTGTGAAAGAAATGATCAAACAAGGACACGCAGTTTCGCATGTTCATTTGAGATATATCAGACCTTTTCCGAAAAATCTTGGCGAGCTCTTAAGAGGGTTCAAAAAAGTAATCATTCCTGAAATTAATAATGGTCAATTAATAAAAATTATTAGAACTGATTTTCTGATTGATGCCATTGGATATAATAAAATCAAAGGAACTCCTATTACTCAAGCAGAATTAGAAGTATGTATTTTGTCAAACATTAAAACCTTGTAATTTTTCGGTTAGATTAAAATTGCCATGAGAAATAGAATTTTAAATCAAGCATGTATTGCGGCAACGATTGTAGTGAAAAGCCCATGCGCCTCGCGTGGCTTGCAACGAAAAGCGTGTGTGCCGCCCAAATCATTTTAAATAAAAATTTAAGCCCTCCGTATATTTATGATTAGAAATTATTTCATTCTTGTTTGTTGTATACTTTTATCCTTTTCTATGACTTCGTGCAAACTAAGTAAGAAAAAGCAACATCGTTATATGGAAGGAATCTATAAAGAAGTGAAAGAAACCTTTCCTGAAGCCACCATAAAAATAATCAACGATAGTATAAAAATCATCTTTCCAAACAATATCATTTTTACAACTGGTTCAGCAGAATTGATCCCTGTTTTTTATCAAAAGCTTGCACGATTTTCTATTGTCCTTGCCAAATACGAACAAACTAAATTGTTGATTACAGGTCATACAGATAATACAGGCGAAGAGGAGTCTAATAATGCCTTATCTAAAGAAAGATCGCGTGCAGTCAAAGAAAGACTGTTAGAATTAAAAGTGAAAGATGAGAGAATTTTTACATGGGGATTAGGGCAAAAAGCACCTATTGCCGAAAATGATACGGATGAAGGGAGAGCTTTAAATAGGCGTGTTGAATTTGTGATATTATATGATAATTAAAAAGCATAAAAAATTATGAAAAGAAAATTTGTTTCTGCAATCGCAATTTTATGTATGTTGTTAAATTTAACTGCTTGCTATATGTATGACGGTCCTATCCGTGGCCCTTATCAAGCACCTACAAGAAATTTACCTCCACCTCCCGAAAAAATAGTTGGCACACCATTGAATAAAAAAGAATATCTTGAAAAAACCTATCAAGAAATTAAAAGCAATTTGACTGAAGCAGAGGTTGTGATGATAGAAGATAGTATTAAGGTTTTATTTCCGAATAATATACTTTATCAAAACAAAGGTATTTTTCCAGATCCAGGTTATGAAGAACCACTTATAAAATTTAGCACCTTGTTGAAAAAATATAGGAAGACTGAAATTTTAATTACTGGTCATTCAGACAATCGAGGAGATGCCACAATGAATAGAAAATTATCAACAGATCGGGCTAAGTATGTGCTTAATTTTATTGAGGTACAAGGAGTCACTTCAAACCGCTTAAAAGCATGGGGACTTGGGTCTAATTCGCCTATTGGAGACAATAACACTGAAGAAGGACGAAAGTTAAATAGGCGGGTAGAATTTGTGGTGCTTTATCAGGATTAATGTTGGCAATATTTGAACTCATCAATTCATTCATAAAAAAACATCCAATAGCTGGATGTTTTTTTATTTATAAACTTTGAAGAAATTCTGTTATCAATGTGTATCCTCGTCGTTCTTTAATTTTTGAATATGGGCTAAGGCATCTGTAACAACATCACTGCAAATGACAAGAAACGCATCCTTAGGTGCATTTTTTACAGCATAATCTATTGCTTCAAGTTCCTTAAGAATCACCGTGACTTCAATATCTTTCTTCTCACTTGTAATTCCTTCTTTCAACAATTCGATAATATTATCTTCTGTTCTGCCGCGCAGATGTTTATCTTGACGAATAATAATTTCATCAAACATACTAGCTGCTATTCTTCCTAATTCGCGAATATCATCATCTCTTCGATCTCCGGTGCCTGCGATGATACCAATTTTCTTACTTGCTTCCACTTTATCGACGTAGGCTTTAAGCACATTAAACCCTGCTGGATTGTGTGCATAGTCGGCAAGAATTTGAAAATGCTTAAATTGAAACAAATTCATTCTACCAGGGGTTTGAGCAGGACTTGGTATAAAAGTATTTAAGGCCTGTTTAATATCTACCACACTAAAGCCACGTAAATACCCAGCTAATACTGCAGGCATGATATTTAATACATTGAAGAGTGCTTTACCACTTTGAGTCAACGGAATTTGATGAGCCTTTTCTATTTGTATTTTCCATGCACCTTTTTGAATATAAATCCAATCTGTGGTTTCATCATACACGGCTGCAATGCCATTTTTATCGCAATGTTCTTTGATGCGTTTGCTTTTTGGATCCATGCTAAAAAAGGCTAGGTTACAATCTAAACCTTCGCGCATTTTATACACTAAATCATCATCTGCATTTAAGATAGCAAAGCCTGTTGGCACGACACTTTGAACCACGACTGCTTTTACACGAGCGAGTTGTTCCACCGTATCAATGCCACCCAGTCCAAGATGATCGGCACTGATATTAGTAACTATCCCAATATCGCAAGTATGAAAACCTAAACCAGCTCTAAGTATCCCACCTCTAGCACATTCCAACACAGCAAAATCTACAGTTGGATCTTTGAGCACAAACTCTGCACTAACAGGGCCTGTACAATCACCTTTCATCATCATTAAATTTTGGATATACACACCGTCACTAGTTGTGAATCCAACTTTATGGCCCATACTTTTTACTAAATGGGCAGTTAATCGAGTGGTGGTAGTTTTTCCATTTGTACCTGTCACACCTATAATTGGAATTCTGGCAGTAGACCCTGGAGGATATAACATATCAATGACAGGTTCTGCCACATTGCGTGCCAGTCCTTCACTTGGGTCGATATGCATTCGGAATCCAGGTGCTGCATTTACTTCAAGAATTGCACCACCATTTTCTTCAAGTGGGGTAGATAAATCACTTGCCATAATATCAATTCCACAAATATCTAATCCAATAATTTTGGCAATTCTTTCTGCTAAAAATATATTATTTGGATGCACAATTTCTGTTACATCTGTTGAAGTGCCGCCTGTACTTAAATTGGCTGTTGGCTTCAAAAACAACACTTCATCTTTGGCAATTACGCTTTCTAAAGTCAGTGACTTATCAGCTAAAATTTTTTCAGTAACGGCATCGATTTTTATTTGAGTTAATACTTTTTCATGACCAAATCCTCTTCTTGGATCAGCATTCACAGTATCAATCAACTCTTGTAATGTTTTAACTCCATCTCCTGTAACGCAAGCTGGCGTTCTTTTGGCGGCACAAATAAATTTGTAATTAATTACTAATAACCTGAAATCGTGCCCTGTGATAAATTTCTCACAAATAATTCCTCGAGAATGTTTCTTGGCTATTTCCAAGGCACTGACTGCGCTATCCCAATCTATGATATTTGTAGTGGCACCTCTGCCATGATTTCCGTTGATTGGTTTTAACACTATCGGGTATCCAATTCGATCAATAGCAGCTTTCATATCTTCCTCATCATAAATAATTCGTCCACCGGGAACTGGCACTTGAGCGGCTTCAAGCAAATTTTTTGTATCTTCTTTATCGCAAGCAATTTCAACGGCAATATTACTTGTGGTGCTTGCCACTGTTGCTTGAATTCTTTTTTGATTCATGCCGTAACCTAATTGAACCAAAGAATTTTTATTTAATCTTATCCAAGGGATACCACGGTTAATAGCTTCTGTAACTATAGATCCTGTACTTGGCCCTAGTCGTACTTTTTCTCTGATCACTCTTAATTCTTGAATAAAAGAATTCACATCAAAGGGTTCGCCATGAATGAGTCTTTCAGCAATTTCTACAGCGGCTCTGGCTGTTTGTTTTCCAACTTCTTCTTCGACATAAGAAAATACCACATGATAATGGCCATGTTTGCTTGCACCTCTTGTTCTGCCAAAGCCAGTTTCCATGCCAGCTAAAGTTTGCAATTCAAGTGCGATATGCTCAATGACGTGCCCCATCCAGGTTCCTTCTTCTACCCTTGAGAAGAAGCCACCTTCAACACCTTCACTGCATCGATGTGAAAACATAGTAGGAAACATATCCTTAATTCTATCTAAAAATCCTGGAATTAAATTTGTTGGTTTTTCTTCAAGCTCTTCAAGATCCAACAGCATCACTATAAGCTTATGCCTTTTGACGCTCCAATAATTAGGACCTTTCATTACTTTGATCTCGAGAATCTTCATATAAGTTTATTTTTTTAGTTTGATTAAGTCGAATGATTTTTAGACAAGTGTTTGAATCATGCATCGTGATGATTTTAAAAACTCGAGTACAATATAATTCGGTTTTTATGGAATACCAAAAAGAAAGGACAACTTATATTAATTTGAACAATTAAAATTTGACCGAAACATAAAAGGGTTCCCGAACCGAAACATGCGTTGACTCTAGAGAAGATCGGGAGCATAAAATCAATAAGCTTACTTAGACCTACTCAACTAAGTTATTTCATGATTAATTTTTCTCGAAGTGCCTCTTTCATTTCAGCTATTTTTCGCGCTTTATAATCGAAACATATCATGCCTGTTTTGATAAAGGCAATCTCTTTTTCTTGCGCATCGCGTGTGGTGGTGATTTTGTAATACAAATCGAAGGAGATGGAAGAAATTTGTCCCACACAGATGTCAATCTTCAACACATCACTATAAAATCCTTCGCCTTTGTATTGTATAGCACTATCGGCCATAATGATGGAATTGCCGCCTGCATTCATTTCAGTAAAATTCCACTGTGCAAAAAATGCCATGCGCGCTTCGTGAGCATAAGCCAATAATCGATCATTGCCCACATGTCCGCCATAATTGATATCTGTAATTCTTACAGGCAATTGAAATGAAAAAACAAATGGAGCGGGGAAAATAATTTTTACGCGCATAGTTTAATTTAATTGACGCACGAAGTCTGCAAACTGTTCAAAGGCTTTGCTGCGGTGACTTATACGATGTTTTTCAGATGAGGGCATATCGGCAAAAGTGATGTGATAACCATCAGGCATAAACAAAGGATCATAGCCAAAACCTTTTTGTCCGCTAAGTTGCTCTGCAATTTTCCCTTCACAAATTCCTGTAAATTGATGCACCACACCATGAAGAATTAAGGTAATGATGGTCTTAAAATAAGCATTTCGATTTTCGATTCCATTTAACGCGTTTAATAATTTTTCATTGTTCATGGCTGCATTGGCCTGCTCGCCAGCATAACGTGCTGTTTGTACTCCAGGTTGTCCATCGAGCGCTTCTACAAATAAGCCAGTATCTTCTGCAAAACAATCCATTCCTTTTTGTTTGAAAACTGTCATTGCTTTGGTTGTCGAATTTTCTTCTAAAGTATAGTAAGGTTCAGGAATTTCTTCATGAAAATCAATATCAGTCAGGGTCAAGAAGTCGATTTGTGGTCCAAGTATTTGCCGAACTTCCTCTAATTTATGTTGATTGTGTGTACAAAAAACCCATTTCATTTGTATCATTTAATATTAGCTTCTTTTTCTTTATTGTTTTTAATCTTTGGGCGGCACACACGCTTTTCGTTCCAAGTCCGCTCCCGATTCGGCTACGAAGAGTTTAGTCACATTCAAGTACATCTAAGCCTCTCGGGATGCGGGCTTTCCACTTCAATCGTTGCCGCAATCACAAAACCCGCATGTGATTGCATCATTCAATGAACTGCACCTTATGTTAACCCAAATAAAGGTTTTAATCCGTTGGACCATAAATCAGATTTAAAGCTGGCATTCGATTGCAAGGTCAGCAACGAATGTGTCAGTAACATTTTAATTTGATTAAATCGAAAGGGTTTGTTTAAGGCCTTATTTAATCTCATATGGGGCAAATCTAAATTCATGCCGAACAAAATCAACACTTCAGGACCATGCTGACGAAGCAGTTGAATAACAGGTGTTTCATCTTCCCGGAGCAAGATGCCATAATCTTGTTCGTTGATTTTACAGGCCTGTAGCATTTTCATCAAGAGTGATTCTTGTTCTGTCGAAAAATCCGATTTCTCCACAACGATCAATATTTTCTTTTCATACTTTCCGATCAGGTTGACTGGCTTATCGCCCATGAAATCGCTTGTATATAATATTTCGTTATATATGTGTAGAAATTCATTTGCCTTGGCGTCAATCATCTCGCAAATATGATTTTTTTTTTGTTCTTTTGCAAAGGAAACTATACAATATAAAAATCTTCTTATGAATATCAATACCTTGAAAGTGACAGATAGCAGATCAAATGAAGTGGATCCATCCAATATTCAATTTGGCAAATCCTATTCGGATCATATGCTGATTGCTGATTGCATCAATGGCATTTGGCAAGAACCACAAATACTTCCTTATGGGAATATTAGCATGAGTCCGGCCACCACCTTTATTCATTATGGGCAATCGTTGTTTGAAGGTATCAAAGCTTATAAGAATGATGAAGGTGAAGTAAGCATTTTCAGGCCCCATGATAACTGGGCACGTTTTAATGTTTCTGCTGAAAGAATGGCTATGCCTCATGTGCCTGAAGATATTTTTATACAAGGCATGAAGCATTTAATCGAATTAGACAAAGATTGGGTGCCTACTGCAGAAGGAAGCTCCTTATATATTCGACCTTTTATGTTTGCAACAGATGAATTTATTGGTGTAAAGCCAGCAGAGAATTTTCGTTTTATGATTATTACCTCGCCCGCAGGTGCTTATTATAACAAACCAACAAGAATTTATGTGCAAAAGAAATATGTTCGAGCCTTTCCTGGCGGTATTGGTTTTACCAAAGCTGCAGGCAATTATGGCGCATGTATGCTTCCTACCTTAGAAACCCGCAATTTGGGTTATGATCAAATACTTTGGACGGATGGTGTTCAACATAAATATGTGCAAGAAATTGGTACCATGAATGTGTTTTTTGTGCTGGGCGACAAAATTATTACGCCAGATTTAAGTGAAGGCACCATATTAGCAGGAGTTACAAGAGATAGTGTCATTAAACTATTAAAAGAAAGAGGACTTAAAGTCGAAGAGCGTCCATTGGCTATAGATGAAATTTTAGAAAGCCATCGTAAAGGCGAACTTAAAGAAGCATTTGGAACTGGTACAGCCGCTGTAATTGCGCCTATTGCTGAACTTTTTTACGAAGGCGAAACAATTATGCTTCCTGAAGAATCAACATGGGAAATATCTTCTTGGTTGAAAAAAGAATTAATTGATATCCGCTATGGTAAAGTAAGTGATAGACACCATTGGATGTATAAAGTTTGTTAGTCTAAGTAAATGAAAAAAGAGGCAAGACCTCATGATTGAAATCGCATGGTAAGAATTGGTATGGTTGGTGCAGGGCAACAAGGAAAATTATATCTTGCACAATTCCCTGTAAACGAAAAGGTGAGTATGGTGGGTGTTCATACCTCAAATGAAACATTGAAAGATGAATACTTTGTTGAGAATCAGATAAATTTTTTCGACAATTATAATGATTTATTGCAGCAATGCGATGCTTTAATACTGACAGCCGATGCCAAGCAGGTTTTTGTGTTGGCTACCCAAGCCATTCGTCAGGGAAAGCATATTTTATTAGTAAGCCCAATTCATATTTCCATGGAAGAATCAGCTGAATTACTAAAATTCAGCAGAGAGGGTAATGTGAAATGTATGATTGGCGGTACAGAAAGGTTTAATGCTGCTTGGCTTCAAGTGAAATCATCCATAAAAAACCCCATGTTTATAGAGGGCCATAGATTAGCTAAATTTAATCATGATGAAGCAACAAATAGTGTGATCGAAGACCTTATGTTTAAGGATATTGACTTGGTACTTCACATTGTAAAAAGTGAAATTAAACGAATTTCTGCAACTGGCATGGCTGTACTGAGTAAAAAAATTGATATTGCCAATGCAAGGCTTGAATTTTCAAATGGTTGCATTGCAAATTTAACAGCAAGTAGAATTTCCTTAAAGGACATGAATAAGCTACGTGTTTTTCAAAAAAACGGTTATCATAGCATTGATTTTTTAGCAGGCAAAACAGATTTTATCTCCGTCAAAGAAAAAGCTTCTATCGAAAAATTCAAGGATGCCAATCTTACTTTGAAGGAATATCAACAAAAAATTATAGACATCGAATCGACCAAGAACGAACAAAATCGAATGATAGAAAATGAAATTGAGGCATTTATACAATGTATTTTATTAAATACAAATCCTTCGATTTCTTTGCAAGACCATTATCTTTCTCAAGAAACGGCGAATCATATTCAGAGAAAGATAAATTATCATGACGACAAATAAAATAAAATTGAAATTCTCGCGTTTAAACTCTACTCTCATGAAAAAATTATTTGCAAGCTCAAGTTTATTTATCGTTATCCTATTTCAAGCATGCAATATGATTAATCCTAAAGAAACGATACCTACCTACATCCAAATAGATAGTGTGCAACTAATGCCAACTGTTACATCTACCCATGGTAGTGTTTCACATAAAATTACTGATGTGTGGGTTTATTACGACAGACAATTACTAGGAACTTATGAACTTCCTGCTAAAGTTCCAGTATTAGCTACTGCCAAAGGTCAACTACAAGTGGTAGCTGGAATTTGGGATAATGGATTAAGCGGCACAAGAACTAAGTATCCTTTTTATAATGTAGATACTTTTACTTTTTCACCAAGTCCAACAAATACAATTTCGTATACTCCCAAATTCATTTATCGTACTGCAGACACCCCTAAAATTAATTATTATATTGAAGATTTTGAACAAGGAAATGGTTTAGTAAAATTATCAGGTGATACCTCTTTTGTACGAACTAATATTGCTGGTGAAGTGTTCGAAGAAGATTGGTCTGCCAAATTAACCTTAGATACTGCTGCCAGCTATGTTGAAGCTATTACAGGTGAACAATATACCTTAACGCCTAACAAAGAAGCCTATCTTGAATTAAATTATAAATCTGAAGTACCCTTATTTATTGGCACAAAAATTTATTATCAAGGATCTTATGAAACTTTGGACATCATTAATTTGCGATCAAGGGATACTTGGACCAAGGTATATTTAAACTTAACAGGCTTTGCAGCAACTTATCAAAATGGGAAATTTCAGTTTATTATAAAAGCAGTTTTACCAGAAGGAACTGATAAAGCAAAAGTCTTGATTGATAACCTTAAAGTGATTTATTTCAATTAGTGCGAAAAGAGGTTAAAATAGGAATCATGCTGTATATGATTGGAGATTATTTATCTTCTGGTCTTGGGTGGTTTCTACTATTATTTTATCGAAAGAGTTCCGCCAGTTCAATTACCATTCAATCATTTTTAGATCAATTTTCTACCAAAGATATTTGGATTACGTTGTTGTTTGTGCCTCTCTTTTGGTCTGTGATGCACTTGTTTTCTGGGGCCTATTTCAATCCATATAGAAAGTCGAGGTTTATAGAAATTTATCGAACGCTCATTATCACCATTCTGGGCTGTATTGCTTTGTACTTTATTTTTATTGCCAATGATCAACCTCAAGATTTTGCCTACTACTACAAATCATTTTTTGCTTATTTATTAATTCAATTTCTGTTAGCTTCCATCGGACGAATTTTGGTTTTATGGTATATCAAAAAAAGAATTAACCTAGGCCATTTTGGGTACAACACCTTAATTATCGGAGGCAATGCCCAAGCCATTTCTATCTACAAAGACATCATGAATAATGAAGTCAAACTAGGGTATACATTCAAAGGTTTTGTATATGCAGATAGCACTGGTGCCAATGGAATGAGTTCGTATCTGCCAAAGCTTGGAAGCATCAACGAACTAGAAAAAATTATTGACGAACATCATATTGAAGAAGTCATTATTGCCATAGATACTTCAGAACATAATAAACTTCAAAATATATTAGCCCAGCTTTCACATCGTCAAGCCATTATTAAAATCACACCAGATTTGTATGATATTATTTCTGGATCTGTAAAAACGAGTAATGTATTTGGCGCTGTATTAATTGAAATCTACCCTGAATTAATGCCTGATTGGCAGCGAGTCATCAAACGTGCATTAGATATGTTTATTTCATTGGTAGTACTTTTATTGATGAGCCCTTTATACATATTTGCTGCAATCAAAGTAATGCTATCATCTCCTGGTCCGATATTTTATAAGCAATCAAGAATCGGTTTATATGGCAAACCCTTTCTAATTTATAAATTTCGATCTATGCGTCTCGATGCAGAAGAAAACGGTCCAGCCCTATCTAGCGAAAACGATCCTCGTATTACACCTTGGGGACGAATTATGCGCAAATGGCGTATCGATGAATTGCCACAATTTTATAATATTATCAAAGGTGAAATGTCTTTGGTAGGACCACGGCCTGAAAGAAAATATTATATCGATATTATTTCTCAAACCAATCCACATTACAAATATCTTCATAAAGTAAAACCAGGTTTATCCTCATGGGGTATGGTTAAATTTGGCTATGCCGAAAATACCGAAGAGATGATAGAAAGAATGCGCTATGATTTACTGTATATTAAAAATTGCTCCCTTGTTCTCGACTTCAAAATCATGATATACACAATTTTAGTTATCTTGCAGGGCAGAGGAAAGTAATGAATATTGTTCGTACTGCTTTTCTGATTTCAACACAAATACAGCTTCGCATAGATGAAACTATCTTACTTTCAACACCTGATTTGTTTACTCGTATTGAGCTCATCAGTACAAGCACAAAAAGCTTATTTTCAGCAAGATATACGTTACAAGATTGATGTCAAATTAGATGATGAATCACATATTTTAAGAGGATATGAAAACTTCGAGTACACCAATAACTCATCCGACACCCTGAAGTATTTGTTTATTCATCTTTATCCGAATGCCTATAAAAATGATAGAAGTGCTTTCACAGAACAACTCGTAAATTTAGGTAAAACTGATTTTTATTTTTCAAAAGAAGATGACAGAGGATTTATTGATAGTCTAGATTTTAAAGTCAATCAAGATCCAGTGATGTATAGCAATTACAACAATATGGAAGATGTAATTTTACTTGAATTAAATAAACCCCTTCCCCCCAATAAAAAAATTGAAGTGAGTACTCCATTTAGAGTGGTTATACCTGCTGTATTTTCAAGAATGGGACATGACCAACAAAATTATCAACTTACTCAATGGTATCCCAAGCCTGCTGTTTATGATTTAAATGGTTGGCATCCACAGCCCTATTTAGATCAAGGCGAATTTTATGGCGAATTCGCCAATTTTACAGTAAATATTGAAGTGCCATCATCTTATATTGTAGCAGCCACAGGAGAATTACAAACCGAATCTGAAAAACAATTTATTCAGCAAGTCATTGACAAAAAAAATACCGCTGATAAAAATAGTTCAACTTACAAAAAAATACAATTCACACAAGATAAAGTGCATGATTTTGCTTGGTTTGCGAGTAAAGATTACTTGATTGAAAAAAAAGAAATACTACTTGGTACTAAAAAAGTAGCTTGTTATAGTTATGTACTTCCAAAAAACGAAACACTCTATGATGGCAGCACAGAAATCATTGCGCAAACAATCCAATATCTTTCAGCCCATGTAGGCGAATACCCTTATGTGCAAGCTAGCATCGTTGACGGCAAATTACTTGCTGGCGGAGGCATGGAATATCCCATGATTACTTTAATTGGCGCAGTACACACTAAGTCAGAACTGCAAACTGTCATCATTCATGAGGTCGGACATAATTGGTTTTACGGCATACTTGCAAACAATGAAAGAGATCATCCTTGGTTAGATGAAAGCATCAATTCGATGTATGAAGATATTATTGATGAAGAAATCAATTCAACAAATACAAGCAAAACACCTGAGCAACTTAGAAAAATCGAAAAAAAATTAAATGGTAGTTTCGCTTTTCTTTTGTCTGCCCTGCAACATGAAGACCAAGCCATTGAAAATACCTCAGAAGCCTTTACATCTTTGAACTATGGAGGCGTCATTTATAAAAAAGCTTCTTTGTTATTACGCTATGTAAGATCATATCTTGGCGAACCTTTATTTGACCAATGCATGAAAAAATACTACGAAACGTATAAATTTAAACATCCCAATCCGGCTGATTTTCAGCAAATCTTTGAACAAGAAAGTGGCAAACAACTCAACTGGTTTTTCGATCAAGGAATCAACACAACTACACCTATTGACTTTAAAATTTCTTCTGTTAAAAAGTTTGCAACAAATACCGAAGTGTATGCACATTCAAAAACTCATTTCAAAGGCCCAATTCCTATTTATGCATGTAATGCCAATGGCATATTAGCAACTAAATGGATAGAGTATCCTTACACCTTACCAGCTGTTTTCTCGAATGAACTTCAAGCCAATTCATTTTACATAGACAAACAAGAAGTAATTCCTGAAACTAAAATTTCGAACAATCATTATTTTAAACATAAGCTTTTCAAAAAAACATCGGTGAAATTAAAACTCGGAAGTAGTTTGGGCATACAAAAAAGCCACAATCTATACTTGCTACCTGCATTAGGTTATAATTATTACGATAAAACTATGCTCGGACTGAGTCTGCATAATTTGCAAATCCCTAATCTCCCATTCCAGTTTGCCTTTGCCCCTATGTATAGCTTTGGAACGAAACAATTTACAGGAACTGGCTTTATGGCTTATTCAATTTTCCCTAAAAACAGCCTACAAAAAGTTACCTTTTCGATGCAAGGCAAAAGTTATCATCACCAACAAAGCAACCTGAATATTCCATCACCTAAATACTTAAGGCATATTCGTTTGGCGCCATCCATAGAGCTTTCATTAAAAAAACCATTTGCTACTTCAACAGTAGACCGAACCCTGACGCTTCAATACTTGCATATAATAGAAGATCAATTCAAGTACATTTTTAATACATCTGATAGTTTATACAGACCTGCCTTAGATAAAAAATCTATCACTCAAATAGGTCGCATTAAGTATCTACATGAAAACAACAGAACCTTTAATCCATTTAGTTATCAATTACAAGTTGAAGGCAATCATGAATTCATGAAAATTGGACTCACCTTACAAAGCAGGATAGATTATCATATCAAAAACAAAGCATTTTATGTAAGAGCTTATGGAGGCAAATTTATTGATTTCCAAACTTCAACAAATTATTTCAATTTGCGACAACGCTATTTAAATACGACCTTTCATGGTCAAAGCGATTATGCTTATGATGAAACGTATATTGCCAGAAACGAACAAATCACTACACTATCACAACAAGTCAGCATGCAAGAAGGTGGATTTAAAATGCGCACTCTTCAATATGCTAGTCCAATCGGACTAAACGACAATTGGCTTGCCTCAATTAATTTACGAAGCGACATTCCGATTAAGTCTCCTATAAAACTTCAAGTTTTTGTAGATGCTGCCACATTTGCCAATGCAAAGAAATTAAATCCTAGTGGACAAAATGCTGTCTTTGAAGCAGGTTTGGAGTTGCATCTTTTCAGCGATCTTTTAGTGGTGTATGCGCCATTTATTTTAAGCAAAGATTTTAAAGACTATAGCAAACAAATTTATCCTAAAAACAGATTTTTACACAACATGAGTTTTGCTTTAAACTTTAGTCAATTGAATTTCAGGAAAACACAGGATGTAATGAATTACTTGAAGTAAAAACAAGTGCAATAAACTACTTGGGTGTAACAAATCCCTATGATTATCCGCAAAGATACCCTAATGTTTTTCCACTTTTGCCATGACGCAAAAGTTGAGCAAAAAGTCTAGGCTGAAGATTCTTGGCATAAAA
>JAGNOY010000142.1 GCA_017989935.1 Chitinophagaceae bacterium | reverse complement strand
ATTGCATACTTAAGCGAGATTCAATCACGGCACCTGTTCTTTCGCTTGTACCAATTTGTCCTTTATAATCTTCTATTTTTTCTATCAAGCCTAGGGCTGCAATATCTTCTACTATTTTTTTACGTAAATCAAATCGATCCATGCCATGATAACTCAGTATCAAATCGCTAGGATTTTCATCGAGGAGTTGTGCTGTGGTGAACTTACCGTCAGCATCTAAGGTATCTATGGTTTTAAGTTGATGCTTACGACCAATTTCGTTATCGTTTTTATCATGAGCAGGTGTAATTTTCAAGGCACCTGTTCCAAATGCTGCATCAACATATTCGTCGGCGATGATTTTAATTTTTCGATTGATGAGAGGAACTATCACTTCTTTTCCAATCCAATTTTTGTAACGTTCATCTTCAGGATTTACGCATATGGCCACATCACCTAAAATGGTTTCGGGGCGGGTGGTAGCCACCATCATATATTGAGAACCATCTTCAACCAAAGGATATTTTACGTAATAAAGTTTTGAATCAATTTCTTTGAAAATAACTTCTTCATCACTCAAAGCTGTTTTGCTAGCAGGGTCCCAATTGACCATGCGTAAGCCTCGGTAAATAATGCCGTCGTTGTATAATTGAACAAATATTTTGATCACTGCTTTATAGTAATCATCATCCATCGTAAACGAGGTTCTATTCCAATCTAAGGAGCAACCTAATTTGCGTAATTGTTGAAGTATGATTCCTCCGTATTTTTCTTTCCACTCCCAGGCATAAGCCAAAAATTCTTCTCTAGTTAAAGAAGATTTTGTGATACCTTTTTCTCTAAGCATTTGTACCACTTTAGCTTCTGTAGCAATAGATGCATGATCGGTGCCTGGAACCCAACAAGTATTGTAGCCTTGCATGCGCGCACGACGAATTAAAATATCCTGTATGGTGTTATTCAAACAATGTCCCATATGCAATACCCCTGTGACGTTTGGCGGAGGTATCACTATTGTATAAGCTGGTTTTTCGTTAGGTGTTGAGCTAAAATAGCCTTTGTTTACCCAATGTTCGTACCATTTATTTTCTGCCGTAGATGGGATATAATTTTTAGAAAGTTCCATGTTGGCAAATATAAATGCCGAATTTTGAAAATGTGTGATTCAATGATGAAATTAAGTAGGGCAAGCTGATTCGGATGAGGAATCAATAAAATAATGGATTTACGATCTTTGGTCGACTCTATTGGTTATAGCTTTGTGTTCGGGGTGTAACAGAAAGTGCAAATGTTTAGGGTAGTATCCCGTTAGTTTTTGGGATCAAACTGATATAAAACTATTGATAGCTAATCTGCATTCATTTAATATGGCTGGATCAACACGTCAGTAGGTATTTTCAAACTGTGATTTAATTGTCGTATCATCTCAAGTGATAATTTTCTCTTTCTATTAAGTATTTCACTTGCTCTACTTTTCAAACCTATAATTTTGGCTAAATCAGATTGATTAAATCCCATTTGCTCCATTCTAAATTTTATTGCTTCAATTGGGTCTGGTAAATCAATTGGAAAATGCTCGTTTTCATACTGGTCAATTAATATTCCTAAAACCTCAAGTTCATCACCCTCTTTTGAGCCTTTTTTCGAATCAAAAATAAGTTCTAGTCTTTTTAAAGCTTTATTATAGTCTTTATCGGTTCTTATCGGTTTAATTTCCATGTTAATTAAATTTTGTTTGCATTGATTTTATCATATTCAGCATGAGTGCCAATAAATCGAATCCATATCATTTGATAGTCAAAATTAAATTTCACGATTAAACGATAGGTATTTCCTTTAATGTTGAACACAACTCGATTATCTTTAAGAATGCTTGCACTAGGATACTCAGCTTTAACTTCATGTAGGTTTTTCCATTCAGCCTTACTAGATTCTTGATACCATGATTTTAATTGTTCTTCACAGTCTTCGTGTGTAATCCAATATTCGCGTAATATCCTTTTAGCAATAACCCTCAACTTCCTTTTTATACAAAAATAAGGCACTGTTCCCAAATCGGGAAAGCTTTTTTTACAAAACAACCATTTACTCTTCGCTAAGGCATGTTGGATAATTATAAAATTAAATTTATGACTACTCAGCCCGCGCGAGGGAATGTAGCAGAAATCCTCTGCAAGGGCTTTGGCTTGCTGAGATTGCCGCGAAATGCCCGACCTAGGGTTGAGGCTTTGGGAAACCCGCAGGACGCGCCCAATAAAATTATGACTATACAATGAAATGACCTTATTTTTGTAGGATGAATAAAACTTGGCTTTATTTGGCTGTGATGGTGGCTTTGGGTGTGCTCACTTATTTTGTAGTATTTAAAAAAAACGACAATGTTTTTGGTAGTGATGAAGTGAATTTTAACGTGAAAGATGTGTCTAAAATTACCACGATCTTTCTTTCTAACCTGCAAAATGAAAATATCAAACTTAGTCGAAAAGCAGGTAGTTGGATATTGAATGATAGTGTATCTGTGCGCTTGGACGCTGTGCAACTTTTGTTAGAAGCCTTTGAAAAACAACATGCACAACAGCCTGTTGCGGTTGGCTATCATGATGCGGCCATTCGCGATTTGAGTAGTAATAGTACCAAAGTAGAAATCTATTGCGGCGATGACAAAACAAATACTTTTTATGTGAGCCGAAATCCAGGTGCAGGCAATGTAACCTATATGCTGAATGAAGGCGCTAAAAGGCCTTATGTAGTGAAGCTCAGATTGACAGAAAACTTTATCGGTGCACGCTATTTTACAAATTTTGATTTATGGCGAGATCGTAAAATACTTTATGCTCCAGCGCCCATAGAGCATGTTGAACTGAGCTATGTAGATTCTTCGAAATACAATTTTACTATAGATAAAGTGGGCGATCAATATAGTGTTGTGGGTGGATATACCGAAACAAGGTCCTTGAATATCAAACGTGTTGAATCTTACTTAAAATTACTCGATGGCATTTTTTGTTTTGGTTTCGAAAACACCAATGCCCTTAAAGAACCTATTTTACAAAGTGGTCGAAAGTTAGGTAGCATCATCGTGAAAAGAAAAGGTGTAAATGCTCAAAGTCTTACTTTTTATTTTCGCGAACAAGATAAAGGTACCAAAGCAACAATTGACCTAGGTGGCGTGAAATATGATTTTGATTCGTTTTTTGGCTGGTTGAATGAGAAAGATTTTATTTTGTTGAGCAGACAAACTGCAGAAAAAATGTTAAGATTATTTCCTGAATTTTATGAAGTTGATCAAAAAATTAGTAACCCCTAAATCCTTGAAGTCAATGAAAAATCTTGTTTTATGTTTATGCTTACTTTTTACTTTACAAGCTACGGCCCAAACTTACAAATCTGATAAAACCAAGACAGATCAAAAAGAAAGAAAGGTTTTCTCGAGCAAAAAAAAGCCTAAACCATTTGTGTATCCACCTAATGTCGTTAAGCTCACGGTCAATAGTTTGCTGTTTAAGGCATTGAGTGTGCAGTATGAGCGCAAAGTACGCAAAAACATGAGCTTGGCTCTAGGCTTGATTTACAGACCTAAATCTAAATCGCTTTATAACACCTATTACCAAGAAAGCAATAGTGCTAATTGGGGGGTGAGTAAGGAAACAGCGGCTATGTATCAATCTTCGCGATTGAGAACCTTGATGATTACGCCCGAATTTAGATATTACTTCCGCAAGAAGTCTCCTAAGGGTTTATATCTGGCGCCATTTGCGCGTTTTAGATCTGATCGCCTGACATTCAATTATACCTATCGAGAAAATAATAGCTCCGTCACTAAAACTGCTGAAGCTAAATTTTCGCAGAATGCTATCGGTGGTGGCTTACTTTTTGGCATGCAAATTTTATCTAAAAAAGGCTTAAGCATTGACTTATGGTTTGTAGGTCCTTGGTATGGTACTATGACAAGTTCTATCAAAGGCAAATTAAATACAGCCAATGTCAATGAATTCGAGCGCGCCATCATTGCCTCTAATATTGATCCGCTTTATTATCCATTTACCGAAGGCGTTGAGGGCGTGTCTTGGGACGCGAATGGTTTGGTAGGAAAATATAGCAATTCTACCTTAGGCTTTCGATTTGTTGGCATTAATCTCGGGTATAATTTTTAATTTTTTTTGAAGCATTTTCCCGCCTTACGTTTCAATCCATCTCGTTTTGAAGAACGAGATGGGATTTCCACTACAGTCGGGGCTAGGGTTTAGTAGATGCGTGGTGTTGGGAGGGCATTAAAGTGCAATATTTCCAAGCGATGTTTTATCTTGCGTGCTTATGGGCATTATCAAACGTCAAGGCTTAAAGTCTAGTATAGTCAATTATGCTGGGGTGCTCATTGGGGTGGTATTTTTTAATTTTGTTTTTCCTCATTTAATTTCTGCAGAGCATTTAGGCTTAATTAATTTGCTGAGAAGTTTGATGATTATTTTTTCGGCCATTTTTTCTTTAGGTTTAGGTCAAACTTTATTGCGCTATTATCTAGAATGGGATGAGGCCTCCCTTGCAAAATCATACAATCGTTTTGCAATCAAAAGCACCCTCATTTCTTTGTTGGTTTTTGTGGTGATTATGGTTGTATTCAAAGCCTCCTTTTTAGCATACTATCAAAAGCAATCACCTTTATTTGTTCCGTATTATTATTATCTAATTCCCTTAGTAATTCTTTACACGTTTACAGGGTATTTAGAGATGTATAGTTTGGTGAAGATGCGCACTTCTGTACCAGCCTTTTTAAGAGAAATTGTGAACAGAGTGATATTGATTGTAGTGTTTTATTTGTTTATCCATCATAGCATTTCACAAGATTCTTTTGTTTGGGGTTTTGTATTGTCTTATGCATTGCCTTTGTTGGTATTGATTGTGTATGTTTATAAAGTGCTTGATTTCGGCACCGAAAGCGATGTTAAATTTCGTAAACGCGTGGCCTTAAAAGAAGAGATGATGTATACAGGGCATATGTTTTTGTTGATTACCTTTTCTTACATACATAATTTTTTAGACGGCATCATTATTCCTGCTTTTCTTGGATTAGAAGCATTAGGCATTTATACTCCAGCCTTGGTATTAGGACAAATGATACAAGTACCTTATCGCGCGGTAGCCTTAATTTCTATACCCGTTTTGCGTGAAGCTTTAGTAAAAAATGATATACAGAAAGTAGAAACCATGAATAGGCAAATAGCCATTAATTTGTTTTTGATTGGTGCATTTTTGTTTACGCTTTTAGTGAGTAATGCGGATGGCATTTTTGGACTGATTCCTGCAAAGTTTTCTGCGGCGAAACATGTGTTAATTATTGTTGCCTGTGGCAGATTGTTAGACATGGCTTTTGGCCTAAATTCAGAAATCATTAATTATTCAAAACATTATAAAGCGATTATGGTGTTTTCGGGCATTATGATGGCGATGACCATTTTGTTGAACATCATACTTATTCCACGATTTGGGTTGGATGGTGCTGCTTATGCCGTGTCTATTTCATTGGTTGTTTTTAATTTAATCAAAACGACTTATATCTATCGAGTATTGGGATTTCATTGTTTCAGCAAGCAATACTTGAGTATTATAATAATTAGTGGGTTGATACTTGGGTTGATGTATTTCATTCCTTTTATGCAGTTTGTTGATCATCATATGTTTTTGAATGCTTGTTGTAATATTGCTTTCCGTGCAAGTATAGGTGGTGTATTGTTTTTAGGGGCTGTGTATTTTTTAAAGGTTTCGGAAGATTTAAACCATTTTATCCGATTAATTTTGAGTGGAAAAATATTAAAGGGTGGGCATAGAATGGAGGAACTTTAGTTGACGATATTTACCATGTTTAACCCAAATTATTCATTAGGAATATTTTTTTGTAGATTATCAAATAAACTAGGAACTTTCGGGCAATTAATACAATCACCAAATGGGTGCAATTGATACAATAGAATTTAGCGACCATTCTGTC
>JAGNOY010000141.1 GCA_017989935.1 Chitinophagaceae bacterium | reverse complement strand
AAGTAAATTAAATCTTTGTTGATCTTGTCTAAGCGGGCTCCTATTTTTACTCTATGAATGACGATAAAACCTAAAATCATTCTTAATGCGCCCCAAATAAGTCCTACTACATAAATGCCCAAAAATATTTTGGCATAATTTAATTCTTTGGTTTGTATTTGACCAGCATACACATAAAAAGTATCTAGGGTAATGGCTAGCGGTTTAGGTGCTTGGTCTAAGACTGCTTTTTTTAGGAAAGTCGCAGTAGGCAGCAGTGGAATAAATAAAGCAAGAAAAGAGGTGATTAATAAATAAAGTCTGTTCCAAGTAAATGATTTGGTATTTCTTAGGGCAAACATGTACAAGACATAAAACATGCCTAAGAGCATCGTGGATTTTAAGAAGTAGAGTATCATGGTATTAGGATTTGCTATTTTTTATTTCTTTAATCAAGTTTTCAAGTTCTTCGACACTAATCTTTTTTTCTTTCACAAAAAATGAAACAAGTTGCTTGGCCGATCCATTAAAATAATCTTGTAGCATAGGCTTCATGTTACGCTTAAAATAATCTTCTTTTTGAATGATAGGAAAATACTGATAGGTTTTACCGAAGGCAGTATAGTTTACAAAACCTTTCTCTTGCAAAAGTTTAATCATAGTAGATACAGTATTGTAATGTAGTTTGGGCTCGGGCATTTCTTCAATAATTTCCTTGACAAATGCTTTGTTCAGTTTCCAAAGAATAAGCATGATTTGCTCCTCTAGTTTGGTTAATTTTTCCATGACTATTTTATTAAAAAACAAATGTAACTAAATATTTAGTTATAAAACTAATATTTTAGTACTAAATTTTTAGTTGGTTATTCTTGAAGTCAAGAATATGAATCTTTGGGGAGTCTAATTCATTGTGGGAGAAGAGAACCTGGGTATTGCGGCAAGGATAGTAGTGGAAAGCCCGCATTCCGAGAGGCTTCACGTAACATCAGGCAACTCAACACCACGTAGCCGATTCGGAAGCGGACTTGGAACGGATAGCCTGCCTGCCGCCCTAAAAAAAAATTATGAATTATGAAGTCTCTTCGACAATAAAAAAATATAATTCGCGTTTTAACAAAATCGCGCTTGACAATCTGAATTTTTATCACAACCTTTGGATTGAAATTTATGTGGGCAAGTGTAGAAATCTTGGTCTATAACAAAAGTTCTTCAACATATTTGGTCCGCGCAGATGGAAGTAAAGTGCTCAGTTTTTTGGCGTATAAACGTGTTTCCACCTTCGATGTGACCAAACCCAATTCTCAGGCTGGCGTTTGATGCTATCCTCCAAAAACCGCACATAGGCTTCTGTAATTTCGCCTTCTTGTGTGTCGCGGGGATTTTCGAACGCCAGCTTCATTTTTATTTGATAATACCCACGTCTTAGTTTAATGATTTCGCCGAAGTAGACTAAATTATTATACCGTCTGGCCACAAATTCAGGCCCCTTAAAAAAAGCTGTTTTGCGATGCATAAAATCGTTCCAAGATACTCTTTTAGGATCGCTTGGATTTTGATCGGCTATAAATCCCCACAAGGTTTCTTGGTTTTGAAGAGCTGTCATTTCCTTTTGCATGTTTTGTACTGTGACTAACTTCATACCTGCACGACTGCGCATTTTGTGAAATAGTCTTTCGAAAATTGGGCTAGTTAAAGGCAAATAAATTCCTGTAAACCTGCGTGGCACATGCCAGTTGCATATCAAGGTGCCCCACTCCCAATTAAACTGATGCGACATAAATCCCTGTCCGTTTCTTTGTTGACTCGTCATTAAATCAAACACTTCCCAATTGCAAGTCATTCGATTGTCGAGTTCTTGTTGAGAAATACTTAGCATTTTAATGATTTCTACGATCCCATCACATAAGTTATGGTAGAATTTTTTCTTAATCACTTCAATTTCCTCAGCAGATTTCTCAGGAAAAGACAGTGTAAGATTTTCATGAACCACCTTTTTTCGATATCCTATTCCATGATATAGCACTCCATACAAAACATCGGACAATGCGTATAAAAACCAACATGGAAGTAAGGAGATTAAATATAAACTGCCATAAACAAGATAGTACATGAATAATTTGGGTCGATTAAAATAAAATGTAAATTTAGGGAATCAATTGATGGTATTCGAACACATAACTATGAAACTTATTTAAACTATAACATATGTTTATAGATACTAAAGAGAATCAGTTTGCGTTGAATCCTTCATCTTTGTTACCCATGAATAAATACCTCTTTGTTTCCTTTATCATTTCTGTTGTTTTGTTCTCAAAAACTGCAGGTGCCATTGCTACGAATAGTGCCTATATAAGCTTGTATGCACAAACAACTAAAATCGAGATTCAAGACACCACACCCGTAACCACTACCGAGTATGAAATTATTTTCAAATTTAATGACGAGAAGGCTATTGCCTTGCACCATTCTTATTCAGTAAACTATTCGTACTTTGATAAATTAGAAAAAATTGAAGTGTTTACTAAAAACCCTCAACCCAATGGTAAAATTAAAACCATTGAAATAAAAGACTTTAAGGCCAATCATGCCAATAGCAGTATGGTATTTTTTGATGATCAACAAGAAATCAATATCGATTTCTTAGGGCTGGTTGTAGGTTCTGAAGCCCATGTAAAATATACCTTGTCTACCAGAGAAGCACACTTTACAGATCCTATGACCTTTAAATATTATTTGCCTATCGAAAAGCAAGTGTATGAATTGCATGTACCCAACAACATGAAAATTTCCTTGATCGAAAAAAATATGCAAGCCGGATTGGTCAATTATCAAAAGGAAGAGAAAAGAAATGAAGTCATACATACTTGGACGGCTATGAATACTGATGAAGAAAAAGAGTATGAAAGCACCCCTGCAAGGTTATATTATACACCCCATATTTTATATAAGATTGATGAATTTACCACAAAAGGAAAGACAAGAACTGTAACTAAAACACCGCGCGATTTGTTTGACTGGTATGTATCTAAAATTAATCAAGTGAATAGTAAACCTTCAGAAAGAATCACGTATTTAGCAGATTCCATCACAAAAGGTGTTACCAGCGATAAAGAAAAAATCAAACGTGTGTATCAATGGGTACAACATAATATTCGCTATGTTGCTTTTGAAGCTGGGATGGAGGGATTGATTCCTAGGGAAGGTGATCAGGTATGTGCCAAACGTTATGGCGATTGTAAAGACATGAGTAGTATACAATTTGCCTTGCTGAAATCTTTAAAAATTCCTTGCTATCTCACCTGGATAGGAACTAGAAGAATTCCGTATACCTATTCGGAAGTGCCCTTGAAAAATTCAGACAACCACATGATAGCTGCGGTGAAGTTGGATGGACAATGGGTTTTTCTTGACGCCACAGATCCGAATGGTATTTTTGGATTGCCTACAGATCATATTCAAGGTAAACAAGCCATGATTTATATCAACGATACAACATATGAATTAGCGATGGTTCCGGTTATCCCGGCTGAAACAAACTATGCAAGAGAAGTTTCTAGTTTCACCTTAAAGGAAAATGATGTAGAAATTAAAGCAAAATCAAATTATGGTGGATTAATTGCAGGTAATTTGGCTAATGAATTTCATTATTTAACAGAAAAAGAAAAGGAAGATTTTGCGAAGAATGTAATAAAAGGCGTAAGAAATAATGCCATCTTACAGCACTTCGACATGCCAAAGCCTTCAAGTGATGATCATCTAGAATTGAACTATGATTATAGCATGAAAGATTTTATGAAAGAAGCAGGTGATGAAAAATTTATAAATATATTTTTAAATAAAGTCATGATTAATAGCATGGTTAAAGAATTGAACAGACAAATACCTTATGCTTTCAAATTTAATATCAACAATGAACAACGCTATATTGTAGAAATTCCAGCAAACTATGAAGTGACTTATATTCCAGAGAATGTACAATTTAAAGAAAAAGATTTTGGATTTACGCTTACATTTCAACAAGAAAAAAACAGCTTGATTTGTGATCATATCATTTATACAAATTTCCCAGATTTGATCATGAAAGTAGATCAGTTTGAACAATGGAATTTATTTATCAAACAATTAAATAAGGTCTATAAAGAGTCAGTTATAATTAAGAAAATTAAATAAGCCCCAGCAACATGAATATGCGATTAGCCCTACTCGTTTTTTTCTCAGGAATTTCTTTTTTTTCTACACGAGGCCAAATTCTTGAGATGAATTGGGAACCCAATCCTGCAATACATCAAATTAAACAAGAAAAATTTTTAAAAGAAAGCGCGATTATCATTAGCGAACGCAATCAATTAGAAATTGGTATTGGCGGCAAAAATGAATATAGATATACCAGAAAAATACATAAAATTGTTCGGGTCAATGACGAAAAGGGTATTGAAATGTTTAATAAAATAAAAATATCTTATAGCAAAGACAATCCTATTTCTGTCATCAAAGCGCGAACTATTAGTCCATCAGGCAAAGTCGTAGAACTTAAAGCCGATGCATTTAAAGACATAAAAACAGAATCAGGTGAACAGCAAAAAATATTCGCCATGGAAGGTATTGAAAAAGGTTCTGAAATAGAATATATCGTATACAAACAACAACGATTTACTCCCTTTGGTACTGAGTATTTGCAAGACATGTTTCCAATTGTTGAAAATGTATTCGAATTAGTGGCTCCTGAAAATTTTATTTTTGAACTCAAAGGATATAATCAAGCCAAAGTGGCTAAGGATACTTTAATCAATAACAAAAATTGTTATCTAGCAAGAACTGATAATCTTGATGGACTTGAAGAAGAAAAGTATGCCTCTTATCTCTCTCACTTTGCCAGGGTAGAATATACCATCGCTTATAATACAGCCTCCAAAACCAAAAGCGGCAGACTGTATTCTTGGGATGATATTATGAAAGGTTTGTATAAAGATTATACCACCTTCGGAGAAAAAGACACCAAAGCCATCAATAAAATACTCGAAGCTAATAAAGAATATACAGCATTGACAAACATGGCTGAAAAAATTTCTTGGATTGAAGATTATGTAAAAAGCAATTACATCCAACAAGAATTTGTCGCCGTTGAATATGCTGAAGAAATAGAGTATATCTTGAAAAATAGAATCACCAATGAGTCTGGGATGAAACAATTGATGGCTGGTTTTTATACTGCCCAAAAAATAAATTTTGAAATCGGGTATACCACAGATCGTTTTCGCAAGCCCTTTGATTATGCCATTATAAACGTAGATAATTTGACGAATTGTTTATTTTATTTTCCAGACACGAAACAATATGTAGCGCCGACCGAAACGTTTTATCGCTCTCCCTATATACCAAGTTTATGGTGCAATCAATCAGGCATATTTACTAAAATATTTCGTTTAGGCAACATTGTTTCAGCAAGCGCTGAAGAAAGAAAAATTCCTATTACGCCTGCTGAAGAAAGTTATCACAATCATGATGTACAAGCATCATTCAATCAAGACTTAGATACTTGCATCATTCAAATGACGCAAACTTTTGGTGGTCAAAAAGCCGCAGAAATTATGCCTATTTTTGTGTTGCTTGAAAAAGAAAAGCGCGATGAACAAACTAAAGAATTTTTTAAAATTAGTGAAAAAGATGAACAAATCACTGATTACAAATATGAAAATGCCCAGTTTTCAAGCTTAGCAAAAAAACTTCCGCTTCGAGTAAGCGCAACTTTACATGCGACTAATAGTCTAGAAAAAGCAGGCAACAAATATTTATTTAAAGTAGGGGAATTGATAGGGCGACAAGCAGAAATGTATCAAGAAAAAGAAAGACAATTTGATATTGAAATTCCAGAGCCTCACCAATATAGCAGGCACTTAATTATTCAAATTCCAGCTGGGTATAAAGCCACAGGACTCGACAACTTAAAGATGAATGTGTTTGCCAATGAAAATGGAAAAGAAAGTTGC
>JAGNOY010000140.1 GCA_017989935.1 Chitinophagaceae bacterium | reverse complement strand
CTTAACAAACTTAAATCTTCAAAAGCAATCATGCTTTCTACTTTATTCTTTATTTTTTCTAACTCCGACTCAGTAATGACTTCAGCTTTCAATTTATCTATTTCTTCGATGATGGCGGCATCAGCTTGCTCAGGACTTATGCCTGGCAATATTTTACCTTCAATCACCAGCAATCCTTTTTCAACACTGCCTGTATGATAGCAATCTATTTGACTGAACATTTTTTTCTCCTTCACTAATTGTTGATACAAGCGAGATGATTGTCCGCCTGAAAAAACCTCTGTAATTAAATCTGCTGTATAATAAGCTTTATTTCTTCTTTCAGATATATGATAGGCTTTAAGAATCACACTCACAGGCACGTCTTTTTCGATTCGTAATACTCTAGGAGCAAGTTGAGTTGGCTCTTCGGGTAAATTTCTATGATACGTTTCACCTGGCTCTATAGAACCAAACCATTTTTCGGCCAATACTTTTACTTCTGCCTCGGAAATATTGCCTGCCACACAAAGTATCGCATTGACAGGCCTGTAATATTTAAAAAAGAATTTTTTCACATCTTCTAACTGTGCATTTTCTATATGAGATAATTCTTTACCTATGGTCATCCACTGATATGGATGAACAGTATAGCACAATTCACGAAGATACTTCCAGACATCGCCATAGGGCTTATTGATATAATGTTCTTTAAATTCTTCGCAAACAACCTTGCGTTGCACATCCAAGCTTTTTTTTCCAAATGCCAAGGACATCATTCTATCACTCTCTAACCAAAAAGCAGTTTCTACATTTTTAGCTGGCAATTGAATATAGTAATTGGTAATATCGTTGGTAGTATAAGCATTATTTTCGCCACCTGCATTTTGCAAAGGCTCATCATATTCTGGAATATTTACAGAGCCTCCAAACATGAGATGTTCAAACAAATGAGCAAAACCTGTTTGAGCAGGATCTTCGTCTTTAGCGCCTACATTGTATAACACATTTACAGCAACCATGGGCGTATTTCTATCTTCATGAACAATTACACGAAGCCCATTGGCCAATTTAAATTTACTGAATTGAATCATTGTCATGCTATTAAGTGTGCGAATGTACTTGATTTTCATGAAATCAACTTTTATGGATCTCTATGAAATTAGAAAGTAAAAAAACTATTTCACTTTCACGCGAACACCTGCGCTATGAGAACTAAATTCTGGGGCATACATACATTGTATGGTGGCAATCCCATTCGAATAATCACCTTTGTTCGTAACAGTCATTGGATATTCAAACACATAAGTTCCTTTAGGCAACCAATGAAAAAAGAAACTGGTATTGGCATCTTTAGTACTTTCATAGTAACCTAATCCGCCTTGGTATTTATATTGGCTAATCACGTTGATTGGTTCAAAACAAGCCCCTCTCATATCTTTCAAATGAACATATTCCATATCGCGATCTACCCTTAATTCAATACGCACTTTGATTTGATCGCCAACCTTCACAATTGATTCATCTTTAATTTTATCTAAGACTGGGCCTTTATCTGAATTTTTAATAAGATACAAATCTTTCCTCAAACTTAATGGCGTTGCTGCGTATGTAATTTTATCTAATCTTTCAAAATATTGCCAATACACGGCGCCCCAACTTGTGCCTTTTGCGGCAGAACTTACTTTCACTCGAATGTCGCCCATATCAGGTTTTACTTGCTCAGCATTATAAGTCTTTTTAAAATATCCCGTGCCAGCTTCTGTCTTCATATTCTTAGACTGTATCAATTCTTTGCCTAATTGAATGTCTACTTCAGGCGATTGAACTAACCATTCATTTCCTTTAAGCATTAAAGCATAGCAAGCATCAGCAGTAGCTTTGGTTGTTTTCCAATTTTGAGTTTGTTTATTTTTTAGCAACCAAATTTTCAGCTCATCCACTTCATCATCATCACCCCCAATTTCCTGAAATGCTTCTACTAAAATGCTTTGGGCTTCTATAGGTGCTTCGTACCACCAATAACTATTATTTAAATCTTTCCAATACATACCCATTTCTTCATTTCGTATCGCATTTTCTCTTAAAGATTTAAGGATAGCTTCCGCTTTAGGAATATCAGCAAATCTAAACAAAGCCAAAGCAGACATCCCTTGCATATACTTATTTTGAGATAACCAGAATTGCCCTGCTTGTTTTTTATAAAAATCAAAAGCTACCTGAGTACCATTTGTAACAGGATGCTGAACAAAAAAACTTCTCATATATAAATACTGTATTTGCGTGTATGAAATTTGTTGTTTTTTCAAATCAGCCTTGTACTTAATCAATTGTTGATAATCTTCTTTTAAACGAGCATCAACATAAGGAATTGCTTTATCTATAATTTGCATGATACGTCGCTCACTACCTACTTCACTCACACCCAAATGCAATAATCTACCCAAACCAGTGAGTATGTATTGAGTAATGAATCGATCATCCGGCATGCCCTTGAACCAAGCAAACCCACCATTCGGTGTTTGCATGATTTCAAGTTCACGAATTGTTCTTTCTAGCTCTTTACTCATTCTTGTTAGATTAAATAAATTCGCAAGCTGCTGCTTTTGTGCTGATTCTGATTTGGCTTCTAAAACCCAAGGTGTTTCTTGCAATAAAGCATTTTTAAGTTCTTGATTTTTTTCTAGATTAGATAATAAGGCAGCAGTATCTTGAGCCTTCCAAGTACTAAAAATTTCTTTAACCTGAGGATATGCATTAGCCATATGGGTAGCTAAAACATTGGCATAATAACGATTGAAAGTTTGCTCTGCACATTCATAAGGATAATCTGTCAAATAAGGCAAGGCTTGAATCGCATACCATGCTGGATTTCCGGTATATTCTACAGTCAAGCTATGCTGTCTTAAACTTGAAGATTGAAATGAATTAAGAAGTTTATCGAATGTAAAACTTTTTGAGGTATTTGCACGAACTGGTAATGGCATGGTTTCGGTAACCAACATACTATTTAATAAAACTGGCACAACTTGTTGTTCTCCATCTGTAAACTCGCCCGCATCGGCAAGTGTTTTAATCAATACAGGATTTGTGAATCCTTCTGGTACGCGAACTGTCCAGCCAATAGCCCTACTTTCTCCTGCCGGAATATCGATGTTTACATTAGGTTTGGTAAGATTAAAGACAAGATTTCTAGAATCCATCGTAAAGGCATCGAATAATTCGAGACTAGTTTTTACACTTAATTTCTTAGAAGATAAGTTAGTAACCTTGGCGCTATATTCCATTAAATCGCCTTCTCTTAAAAACCTTGGCGTTTGAGGAACTATCATCAATTGCTTTTGAGTTACACTAAACGATTCTAGCATGCCCATTTTTAAATCTTGAGTATGTGCAAACGACATCATCTTCCATTTTGTTAAGGCATCTGGTGCTTTAAATTTAAAGCGAATATTTCCTTCAGCATCTGTGTGCATTTGAGGAAAGAAAAAAGCTGTTTCAGAAAAATTAGACCGAACCTCAATATTCTTTCTTGGTCCTGATGAAAGATCTTCATTGCCTGTAACGGTGCTTGACAAGGCTTTATTCTTTGCTGCCCCTGCTGGAGGCATAAATTTAATCTCGCCAGATTCTTCTCTAGTCGATGCAAGACTCTTGGTCATATTCGCCATAGGTGCAGCCGCCTCGTCCATCATTACAGCTTCAGTAACCATACCTCTTTCTAATCCTCTTCGATAATATCCTCCGCCATAGTCATTCAACAAACCAAAAGATTGCAAGCTTCCATAATTTTTTTCATAAGGCTCAATTGACTTATAAGGTGGATTCCCTATCGTAACACCTTGATGACTTTGAAAACAATAATGAAATGCAAACCCTAGACTTTTATTCCTTAAATTAAATAAGGCTGGTTTATTGAAACCATGAGACTGAAATGCATCAAGGCTTGCATCATACATAGAAGTTAATAACTCTGCACTGACCTTGTCCTTTTTATCTCCTTTGATGGTCAATACCCATTCTTGTTCAGAACCAGGATACATTTTATCTCTAAAAGTTTCTGTAGTAATCGTTAATTCTTTGTTCGACCAAGGCACCAATATAAATTGATGAAAATTATATACACGATTATTTTTTACAAAAACCCCATCCACATTAAAACCTCCACGATCTTCTTCATGAATATCAAAATCAATTAATTTTTTACCGTTTAAATTTATCCACTCAGTTTTATTCACTCTTCGATTCAACTGATATAGCAGATTAATTTGATCATAAGCTGATGACAATGAAATACTAGCCTTATTTCCTGGCTCTGCTTTTGTTTGGACTTCTGTAACCAACATATGCTCATTTGGCAATACCACAGGATTCGCATAGGTCGATAATCGAATATATTTCTTGTCAATCACTTCTTCACCATATTGGTCAATTGCTCGAGCTTCAATCACATACCAAGCATCTTGATTAGCTATCTTTTGTAAATATTCGACGCCATTCTCTTTTGTTGTAATTGTTTTTGACCACACCGTTTTTTCAACTTCCCATATCAAATAATTATTCTCATCTTGATAAACATCTAAGGGAAAATCTTTTCTAAAATCTTGCAAGGAAATAGAAGGCAAATCTATTTTTGGCCAAAGTCTTTCGCGATAAGTAACCTCAACAGATTTCAATTTTTTACAAGTCAGCGTGACCTCTGTTGATAGATGCGTTCCTTGTAGATTTGTTGATTTAATTTCTAAGGCGTTAAAATCATTAAAATCAGCCTGCGTAGGCAAATTTAATGACAATTGCAAAGCCTGATAAGAAACAGGCACATTCATATTGCCGTGTCTAGTTTCACCATTTAAATCAGTTATATCAGCTTCTACTCGATAGTGAAAAACAGGCATGGTTTTCTTTTCTATATTTAAATCAGGCAAGGCTGTAAATTCAATATCAAACGAGCCGTCTAATTTTGTTACTGCAGAGCCATGTTGAATTTCCATCTCGGGGCTAGAAGGCTGTCCCCATCTGTAAAAACACCATGAATAAGGAAACATCGCTGTTCGATACACTCTATATTTTACTTGAGCGCCATCAATTTGATTTCCGGCATATGCCTTGGCAATTCCTTTTAATTTTACTTTTTCATTTAAACGATAAGACCCTTTAAGCGTATCAAAACTTACTTCAAATTTTGGTCGTTTATATTCTTCAACGTGAATAGTTACTTGTCCACCTTCACCAGCCAATGTAAATTGACCATTTAACAAACCTTCTGTGGCTTGCACACTTCCTGCATAAGAGCCAAACTCATTTGTTTTGAGATACATCTCTTTGACAACTTCACCATTCGCATTACTCAATGTTACGAATACATCTTTGTTCTTTTGTAATTCATGCTTAGAGATATCCCCAGCAAGTGATTTGATTAAAATCCCCTTAAAATATATCGTTTGTCCTGGCCTATACATACTTCGGTCTGTAAAGAAAAAGGTACGTACATTATCGTTTGTTTGTTTATAATAACGATTCTTGTATAAAGGATCTTGGCTATAATACACATCATCTCCCTGAGCGAATTCAGCGTTCCAAGAATTGTTTTGATCATCACTTAAATTCATCTTGAATAACCCATTGATGTCGGTTGTAAATGAAGAGCCTTCTTTATAATTAGATTTCCGTTGCTGATAATCATACTCCTGACGCCATAATTTCACCTTGACTTGATTCAAGGGCTTACCTGATTCACGATGAATCACAAATACATTTAAGTTGTTGTCTTCTTCGCTGGCCTGTGTCACAAATGAAATGTTAGATGCATTAAATAATGAAAAAGCTGTATAAGCATCATCGGCCCAATTTGCAGATTCTGAAACAATTAAAGCGTAATGACCCAATGGTACAGGAGGCACTTTTATTTCCGTAGCATGAGTTTTATAATCATCTGTCAAGGGCAAGGTTACACTCCAATTTTGTAAGGATGGCTTATTAAAATAACGTTGGTGGGTTTGATAAAAA
>JAGNOY010000139.1 GCA_017989935.1 Chitinophagaceae bacterium | reverse complement strand
CAATCTTCTTAGACTCATTCAAGAGGAAAGTACCTACTTAGGGTTTCAATCAAATGCCTTTGCTGCGTTTGATCAAATCTTAAACAAAAACTATTTTTCAACAGATTCTTTATACCAACAAAGTTTTAATCAACTTTTTAAAGACCTAATCATCAGTAATGAAAAAGGTGTGAAAGTTTTATCTATCTTAAAAACATCTCAAGACAAACGAAAAGAATTGTTTGAAAGTTTTAAAGGGAATAGTCAAACTTACATGATAGACAAACAATCATTATCAACTCAGTTTGTCAACTTTATCAAAGAAGATTTTTTCAAAATACTCGCACTGACTTCATTGATTGTTTTTCTTACGATCTTAATTTCTTATGGCAGAATCGAAATAGCACTCATTTCTTTCATCCCCATGGTGATTACTTGGATTTGCATCCTTGGGCTCATGGCAATTTTAAAAATCGAGTTCAATATAATAAACATCATTATTTCAACATTGATTTTTGGACTTGGTGATGACTACAGCATTTTCATTACAGACGGATTAATAGAAAAATATAAATATGGCAAAACTAAAATCAATTCTATTCGAACATCCATTTTCTTATCCGCTATCACCACAATTATTGGTCTTGGCATTTTAATATTTGCAAAACATCCTGCGCTCAAATCCATAGCCATGGTTTCGGTGATCGGTATTTTATCTATCTTATTTATTTCACAAACATTACAACCTTTACTGTTTAATTTTTTCATTCAACATAGAACGAATAAAAAATTACATCCATTTACTGCATGGAGTTTCATCAAAACAATTTTCGCCTTTACATACTACGTATCAGGTTGTTTACTTGTAACTTTGATAGGTTTTATTCTTACTAAATGTCTTCCGTTTAATAAAGACAAATTAAAATACCTCTATCATGTGGTGATTTGTAAGATGATGTGGAGTCTGCTTTATATTATGGCAAATGCTCGCAAAACTTTTGCAAACAAAGCTGAGGCCCATTTCGAAAAACCCGCTGTCATTATTGCTAATCATAGCTCCTTTCTTGATCTACTAAGAATTATTTCACTCAATCCTAAGATTTTATTAATGACCAATAAATGGGTTTGGCGCTCTCCGGTATTTGGCGCCTTGGTTCGAATGGCAGATTATTACCCAGTAGAAGAAGGTGCAGAAGAAAGCATTGATAAACTAAAATATTGGGTAGACAGAGGCTATTCAATTGCAGTTTTCCCTGAAGGAACTAGAAGTTATGATGGGGTTACAAAACGCTTTCATAAAGGGGCATTTTTTATTGCAGAAAAACTTCAATTAGATATCCTGCCAGCTCTTTTTCATGGGATTCATTATACCATGCAAAAAGGGGACTTTCTTTTAAAAGACGGAGAAATCAATGTAAAATTTTTACCTCGAATTTCACCAAGCAATACAGAATTTGGCTCTACATACACGGAGAAAGCCAAGCTAATTGGAAGATACTTTCGTGAGCAATTAGAAATATATGCACACGAAAGAGAATCCGTTCATTACTTCCGCGAGCAACTGATTAAAAACTATATTTACAAAGGACCTATTCTGGAGTGGTATTGTAGAATAAAAACAAAGCTAGAAAACAACTACGAAACCTTAGAAACCAAAGTTCCTAAAAGTGGCAATATACTCGATATCGGATGCGGCTATGGCTTTTTGGCATATATGTTATCCTTCATGTCTAAACAACGACAAATCACTGGACTCGACTATGATGAAGAAAAAATTGAAGTGGCTAACCACAATGTGTCAAAGTCAGAAAATTTACATTTTGTAGCAAATGATGCCATCCATTTTCCTACAGATAAAACATATGATTGCATACTGATAATGGATGTGTTGCATTATTTACTTCCAGAAAAGCAACACGAATTATTATCTAAATGCTATCAATATTTAAATCCAGGTGGATCGTTAATTATTCGAGATGGATGGCAAGAATATCAGCAAAAACATAAAGGCACATTACTTAGCGAGTTTTTTTCAACTAAGGTTTTTAATTTCAACAAAACAGATAATGCCTTACACTTTATTTCAGGTGAAATGCTGCAAAAATTTGCTAGTGACCACAACATGCAATTCGAATTAATTGATCAAACTAAATTCACATCCAACGTGATCAGCATTCTTCATAAATCAACGACTTGATGAATACTTATTTTCAATTTAAACAATTCATCATTCATCAAGATCAATGCAGCATGAAAGTAAGTGAAATCGCCTGCATTCAAGGTGCTTGGACTGAAGTTCCTTTGCATGCAAAAAAAGTTTTAGACCTTGGCTGTGGTACTGGGCTACTTAGTTTAATGCTTGCACAACGATATCCGCAAATTGAACTGACAGCTATAGACATAGATCAAGATGCCTTTTTACAAGCTTCCGAAAACTTCAAAGAAAGCATCTTCAAACAAAGAATAATTGCCATTCATACAGATATTAAAACTTTTAAGACAACAACCAAATTTGATTTCATCATTACAAATCCCCCATTTTTCGAAAATCAATTAGAAGCAATTCATGAAAAGAAAAACATTGCATGGCATAGTCACCAACTTAAACTGAATGAATTATTAGAGGCTATCAACAGCCATTTATCACAAGAAGGGCAGTTCTCAATCTTATTCCCATTCAGCAGAAAAAATGAATTAGAAATTGCATGTAATCATCTTAAATTCTTCCCTCTACACTATTTATTTATTCGTCATTCTGAAAAGCATGAACTAAAATATTTAGTAGGAATATTTAGTCGCCAACATGCTGCTACTAAAACTGAAACCTTGACAATAAAATCAAACCAAACTTATTCAGAAATGATGAAGGAATTAATGCAAGAATTTTATCTGAATATTCCTTCTAACTAAAGGACAAGCAATTATTCAACTTCAATAAATTTTCAAGGCCAAATACTATCTTCTTCCTTCAAGAATATAGTCGTTTAAATCCTGTTTAGAAGCATCAAAACTAAATACAGTATTTACTTTAAAATAATTATTTGGATCTATGCAATGCTCATAAGCTGATTTAGCAAAACTTAATTTATTGGCCTCAAAACTAAACAACTTACATAACTCAACAATTTGATTTGTATTCAAACAATTAGAAGTTAAAACTTGAATCGCCGTTTTCAATTTAGTATCATCAAAACTTTCTTTAGCAATAACATTCTTGGCTGCTGAAAAATCATTTCCAGACATGGCATAACCATCGCAACCAAATACAGGCGAATCTTCCACAAAGCCATCTTGTACATACTGATTTTGGTTAGTATTGGTTGTCATGGTTGTCGTAGTAGTGGTCGTTTGTGTTCTCACACTCCCTGAAGTAGAAATACCATCATTCACTTGCATATTTACCCCTGCTCCACCAACATTAATTTGAATGCTAGCTCCTTGATCTCTAGGTTCAATAGTTTGAGTTTGTATGGTAGTTTGTTGAACTACAATAGGTGCAGGATTCCCAAATCGATATACCGTTGTGTTCGAAGGTCTTACCATATTCTGCACTGCAGGTATAAATGAATGAAACCTCAACACCTGCTTTCCAGACTTATCCTTTTTAATTTTATACGTCACATCTTGGTATTTGCCATCTGCATCTACCAACATCAAGCTACTCTTAGAAATTTCTTTTTGCGTTTTATCTTCAAAAATAATTTTACAACTATAATAAGGCTGAGGTAATTCTTCAACTCGTATATTAGTTTGGGGAACATCATTTTGCCTTTCTCCATTTAAAATTAAATAAAACTTAAATCCATCTTCAGAAAATATCGTCAGATTGGCCGTCGGCATCATTTGAGCTTGTAAAAATTGTGCGCCCACTAATAATACACACAAAGTAGAAAGTATCTTACGCATAAACATTATTTTGATTATCAAATATATACACTTGTTTTCATTTTAGCGATTTTGACTCTTCGCAATTCACAATTTAAAAACAAACTAAAGCAATTCAATCAAATCAAGCATCTTTGCATATCACTGATTATCTTTGTCGCCATGCAACTTATCGGCAAAATTATTGGCAGCCATGGACTCAAAGGCGAAATCACTTTAAGTCATCAACTTAAAAAAAACACCTCATTCAAAGATTGGGATTGCTTAATGATCGAAATTCATCCTAAAAGCTATATCCCTTTTTTTATTGAAGAAATCAGACAAATTTCAGACGACGAATGTTTATGCAAACTCGAAGAAATAAATGATAGAGAATCAACTAAGCAAATTACGCAATGCAATGCCTATACGTCTATAAATTATACGATTCAAAATAGAAATATCGACAACCTTAAAGATTGGATAGGCTATCAAATTACGGACAACAACAAATTACTTGGCACTATCGAAGATGTAATCGATTCAAAATGGAATCAAATGTTTATTATCAATTCAAATGGTAAAGAAATACTCATCCCTTCTACGCCTGCTTTTATCGATTCGATAGACAAAACCAAGCAAGTAATTTATATGAATTTACCTGAAGGCTTGCTTGACTTATAAAAAACACCTCATGCGAATTGACATCATTACGGTATTACCCGAATTACTCGAAAGCCCACTTAACCATTCTATTATGAAGCGGGCTAAAGAACGCGGTCTATTAGAAATTCATTTGCATAATTTAAGAGATTATGCCATCAACAAACACGGACAAGTGGATGATATGCAATATGGTGGTGGAGCAGGCATGGTCATTATGTGCGAGCCTTTGGCAAGTGTGCTCGACAAACTAAAAGCCGAAAGAAATTACAACGAAATTATCTACCTCACACCTGATGGCATCACCTTTCAACAACGCATGGCAAACAAACTTTCGTTGACTGAAAATTTAATTCTTATTTGCGGACATTATAAAGGCATCGATCAAAGAATCAGAGATCATTATGTCACACTCGAAATTTCAGTCGGAGATTATGTGTTAAGCGGAGGCGAAATTCCAGCAGCCATTTTAGTAGATAGTATAGGCAGATTAATTCCTGGTGTACTTAACGATGAAACTTCAGCACTCACCGATTCTCATCAAGATGGATTGCTCGCTCCTCCTGTGTTTACAAGACCAGCAGAATTTCGTGGACTCAAAGTACCAGATGTATTACTAAATGGCAATTTCAAACTGATTGAAGATTGGCGACAAGAAGAAGCCATAAAACGAACCCAAGAACGAAGACCCGATTTATTAGACTAATAAGTCTGAATCTTTTTGGGGCGGCACACAGGCTTTCCGTTCCAAGTCCTCCCCCGAATCGGCTAGCATGATTCGGTTAAAATGATGTTTCGTGAAGCCTCTCGGGGTGCGGGCTTTCCACTACAATCCTTGCCGCAATGCACAGTAACATGATCGTCTGAATCAAACTACAAGTAAAATACTGTTGTTTGAAGTCTTGGCTGAACTCCTTTTTATATTTAATAAATTGCAAACCTAGCATTTCAATAGCTTCCAATCTGTCTTTAAAATTTTTGATGATTATCCGTTAATCTACCTTGCAAAATTAATAAACACAGATGTTATCTATTTAATACTAATATATTGCAAAAAAATCTCCTTGGAAAAGACGGCCTAAGATTCGAGGCAGCTAAAAATATTGAAATCGAAGCCAAACTTTTATCCACTGTTTGAGCACAAACGAATGTTGCTATATGGAGAAAATCATTAAGTGCGAGTTTGGATAAAAGTGGCGTAGATGAAATTATTTTTATGCCAAGAATCTTCAGCCTAGACTTTTTGCTCAACTTTTGCGTCATGGCAAAAGTGGAAAACCAGGAGGGGCTATTTGCGGATAATCATAAAAACTTACTCTTTCCCTTGCTCCACAACGGATGTGCCTAAAGACTTATCCTCTGCAAGCTCAGTATTGCCCACTACCTTTTCTAATGCCTCTTTTCGTGCTGAAAATATAGTTTCAAGATGCTTCAATTCAATACTCGCTAATTGAAGTTTATTCTTTTGATTTCTGCTTGCATTTTT
>JAGNOY010000138.1 GCA_017989935.1 Chitinophagaceae bacterium | reverse complement strand
TGCCTTTAGCAGATTTAGTCGTTACACATGGCGGAGTAAACACATTAAGTGAATGTATTTTGAATAAGAAGCCTGTGATTGGTGTGCCTGAGCAAGGAGAGCAATTGTGGAATTTAAAGTATGCCGAGCATTTGGGCATAGGCAAAATGGTATCTAAATTTAAATTAGAAAAAAATCCTAGTTTGTTGAAAGACGCCATCTTGTCTGTGATTGATGATGAAGTATATCAAAAAAATATCATTCGATTTGTGGATGATTTAATGGACAAAAAAGATATTCAAGAACAAACTAATTTATTTAAGGCTATTTTGAACTTGGTATAAATTCTTTACGTAAACTAAATACGGAGCTATGCGTGAAGGATCGTAGCGGAAATCCCATAGCTTGTTCTTCAAAACAAGCTATGGATTGAAGCGAGAGCCTGACCCTGAGCCATCCGCCTCGGGGGCGAAGGGGCACGCCCAAGGAATTCTTCTCAAACATAAACAAGCTTAGTATATTTACATTTCATGCTTACAGATACACATCAACGATTTCATAATTACCTGCGTATTTCCTTGACAGATGCATGTAATTTCAGGTGTTTTTATTGCATGCCTGATGAAGAAATTGCCGTTACGCCTCATGCAGCCCTGATGCAAATGGATGAACTAGTGGCAATGGCCAAAACCTTCGTAGAGTTGGGTGTAACAAAAATCAGGCTGACTGGCGGGGAACCTTTGGTCAGGAAAGATGTTGGAAAAATCATTAAAGCGCTCGGAAAACTTCCAGTTAAACTGACCATGACTACTAACGGTGTGTTGGTGCATAAATTTATTGATGTATTTAAAGAAGCTGGTTTGAAATCGATTAATGTGAGTTTGGATACACTTGATCCAATGCGTTTTTTGGCATTAACTAAGCGAGATCAATTTAATCAGGTATTTGAGAATATTGAACTGTTGGTTCGAGAAGGCTTTTCGGTAAAAGTGAATGTAGTGGCTATGAAGGGCATCAACGAAAGTGAAATCAATCGATTTGTAGCATGGACTAAAGACAAGCCTATTCATATTCGATTTATAGAATTTATGCCCTTTACGGACAATGCATGGCAAAGTAAAAGGGTATTGACTTATCAAGAAATACTAGAGATTGTGTCAACGGCCTATACATTTATTAAGCTTCAAGATGAACTGCATGATACCACCAAAAAATATCAAGTTGAAGGTCATCAGGGAACATTTGCTGTGATAAGCACGATGACTGCGCCGTTTTGTAGTTCGTGTAATCGAATACGTTTGACTGCTGATGGCAAATTGAAAAACTGTTTGTTTTCGAAACATGAAACTGATTTATTAACTGCTTTTAGGCAAGGAGAAAATATTATTCCTTTGATCGCAAAAAATATACAACAAAAACAAGCTTGGCTTGGCGGGCAATTGGCTTCTAACTATGAACAAATTGACACAAGCGAATTAGACAATCGAAGTATGATTTCGATTGGAGGGTAAGAGGAAGTGATATGCCAAAATCTTCTTAAAAAATAAGAGGTCTATGGCGAAAAGGAAGTATAAAATAGTAGATTTGTCTGCTCATTTTATTTCTCCCCCATATGAAGAAAAATATTGCCCTTGTGGCTGGTGGATATTCAGGTGAATATGCCATTTCTATCAAAACCGCCATCACGATAGAAAATAATATTGATAAGTCGGTGTATAATGTCTATAAAATTATTTTGGATAGAGAACATTGGTCTCATCAATTGGAAGATGGCCAACAAGTTGAGGTTGACCGAAAAGATTTTAGCTTGACTATTTCAGGTGAAAAAATTGTGTTTGATGCCGTATTTATTGCTGTACATGGCACGCCTGGCGAAGATGGGAAATTACAAGGTTACTTTGAGATGTTAGGTATTCCATTTACTTCTTGCGGGGCTATTGTTTCGGGGTTAACTTTTAATAAAATATTTTGTAATCGAGTGATTGCACAAAGTGGTGTGGTACATGTAGCCAATTCAGTGCATATTTTGAAAGAAAGACCTTTGTCTGTAAATGATATACTCAAACAGGTTTCGTTACCTGTATTTGTTAAGCCTGCTGAGGGTGGTTCGAGTTTGGCTACCACCAAAGTGAAAACAATAGAAGAATTACAACCTGCTATTGAGGCCGTATTTTCTATCGAATCTCAGGCCATGGCAGAGGAATTTGTGAAGGGACGTGAATTTAGCATTGGTGTCTACGCAACCCACGGAGAAATTAAAGCCTTGCCACTCACTGAGATAATAAGTTCTAAAGAATTTTTCGATTATGAAGCTAAGTATACACCTGGGGTGAGTAATGAAGTAACACCTGCCGAATTAGAAGATGAGTATGTGCAACAAATTAAAGAAACCGCTATAAAAATATATTCCATCTTGAATTGCAAGGGGATTTGCAGAGTTGATTTTATTTTAGAAGAAGGAAGTCGGGACTTATATTTTTTAGAAATTAATACAATTCCTGGGCAAAGTGAGAATAGCATTGTTCCTCAGCAAGTGAGGGCTTCAGGGAAAACATTGGTTGAATTTTATGGAGAATTGATAGAAGCTTGTTTTGTTTAAAAAGTTAAAAAAGCATCAAGCCTATTTTTTTTTCTTAAACCCTAGTTTTAGCCACCTAAAAAACCTTATTTTTACCCACAATTTTTAATATCAGTGCTTAAAAGATCCTTGTTATTTAATTTATTCTTAGCCATTCTTGTGGTCACAGGATTGTTGTTTTTGTTTTTTAGTTCGTTGAATTATTTGACAAATCATGGAAAAGAAACAACCGTACCAAATTTACAAGGCAAAAAAATGAAGGAAGCATTGCAAATTTTAGGCAATAAGGGGTTTCGAATAAAAATTGATTCTACCTATCAATCTTATAAAGATCCATTAGAAGTGTTGTTTCAAGAGCCTGAAGCGGGCGCCACTGTAAAGGAAGGGAGAACAATTTTTATTACTGTAAATAGAAAAACGCCTCCGTCTATTCAGATGCCGAATTTGGTAAATACTTCATTTAGAAATGCATTGCTTACCATGCAAAGTTATCGTTTGGTAATGGGTGACACCACATACAGACCTGATGTAGCGGCAGGAGCTGTGTTGGAACAATGGGTCAATGGCAAGCAAGTAGCTCCGGGCACCTTGGTTCCTTTTGGAAGTCGAGTGGATTTAGTGATTGGTGAAGGTTTGTCTGATATGCAAGATGTACCTAATTTAATTGGTATGACATGGGGTGAGGCGAAAACCATTATTCAAAATCTGAATTTAACACCAAATGCTGTTTGGGAAGGAACAATCACGGATTCAATGAATGCCATTGTATTTATGCAACAACCAGAAGCTTTGAATGAATTAGATTTTAAAAATTCAATCTTGTCTGGCGATTTGATAGACTTAAGAATCACACAAAGTCCTTCAACAGAATTAATTCAGAAAAATCAACCTGGCTCACAAAAATTATTGGGAGAAAATGAAGCTGTAAAAGATTCAAATGAAATTGATCCTGTAAATACCCTTGTACCCACATCAAAAGACACCTTGCCTAAACGAAGAACAGTACCAGGTATGAATGCCCCGGATAATCGTAAAGAAAAAGATAATTTGGTGCCTAAAAGTAAGGATGCAAAAAATTTGAATGATAAGAATGTTAAGGATTTAAAAGCACAGGGTGCTAATAAATTGAAGGACAATAAAAGCAAAGAAAATCTCGTTAGCGAAAAGCCTTATCAAAAACCCAAACCGAAGCCTACTAAGCCGAAAGAATCAGGGGTAAAAGGTTCTGAAGATAATATCAAAAATGAATTTGAATAAGTGAGTAAAATCAAATTAATTTTAGAAGCTGTCATTTGCTTGTTTGTTTTGCCAGTCGTGGTCAAAGCTCAGGAAATGATAGTGCCTTTGGGTTACAATCCAATGTTGGAGAAGGCTACTCAGGAATTTGCATCTAAGAAAACAAGATTGACTTTGCCATTCATTGATGATTTTTCTTATCCCGGGCCTTATCCAGATCCAACTTTGTGGGAAGACAAAATGGTATATATAAACAATACTATGAGTGCTACACCAGTTACAAGAGGGGTGGCCACTTTTGATGGATTAAATTCTAAAGGCAGGCCCTATTATCCTTCGTTTTTCTCTTCAGGGCCTGTGGATAGCTTAACTTCAAAACCAATTGACTTATCTACCTATTTGCCAACTAGTAATATTTTTTTAAGTTTTTTCTATCAGCCTCAAGGCTTAGGTTTTGCTCCTGAAAATTTAGATAGTTTATTTTTGTATTTTAGAGACACTGACAATAATTGGGATAGAATTTGGGAAGCAAGAGGTACACCATTACAGCCTTTTAGAATTGTATTGAATGAAGTGACTGATCCGCAATACTTACATGATAGTTTTCAGTTTAGGTTTGTAAATATCGCTTCGATGAACACGAATGATGATATTTGGAATATAGATTATGTAAAATTAGACGCCAACAGATCGAAGTCAGATAGTATCATGAATGATGTAGCGTTTACAGTGGAGCCAGGTTCAATTTTATTTCCATATAGCTCCATGCCATATAGACATTTTATGGCCAATCAAGCTAACGAAGTTTCGCAAAACCAAGCACTTGAAATTCGTAATTTTAATAATCTAGCAAATAACGAAACAACCCATCATCAGGCTTTTGAGTTTATATCCAATACGCCAATTTCTAATGCCCAATTACCGCAGCAGTTAATAGGCGCAAAATCGAGCATTACTCAAGCAATACCTACTTATCCTATAAACTATACAGCTCCGACAACAAAGAGTAAGGTGGTAATTAGAAATAAATACTATTTCGACCCTATCAGTTCACAAGATCGAAGACAAAATGACACCATAAGTAGAGATGCTATTTTTGATAATTATTTTGCTTATGATGATGGTAGTGCTGAAAAGTCTTATTTTTTATTGCCGGCTTTTAACAATCCTTCAAAAACTGCTTTGCAATTTACATTAAATGAAGCGGATACCTTAAGAGGCTTGATGATACATTTTGGTCCTCAATTGCCTTCAGCTGCTGGAAAGTTCTTTTCTATTGCTTTATACAATTCATTAGGGAGTGGGGCGACAAACGACTCTATCATTCAGCAAGAAGATTTGTTTCAAGTAATGTATGACTCGAATTTAAATGGTTTTACGACCTATGCTTTTACTAATCCTGTGGCCTTGCAAAAAGGCACCTATTTTTTAGGGATTACTCAACCTGCGAATTTTGGGAGTGATAGTTTGTATTATGGATTGGATGTAAATAATCAAACGAATGCTCAATACTTATATTATAATGTAGATGGCACTTGGGCCACCTCTAGCGCAAGTGGTAGTGTGATGATGCGACCTATGGTAGGACAGTATTTTACACCAAGTATTGTAAACCCAACACAGATTTCGAATACAGAATTGGTTTTATATCCTAATCCGGTCGATGATCAGTTGTGGATTAAATCAACAACAAAATGGAGCCGATATAAAATATTCGATTTGAATGGTCAATTGAAAATGCAAGGGAATTTGGATAAGCAATTGCCCACCATACCATTAGCTGGTTTAAGCACTGGAATTTATTTTATATCTTGTATAGATCAGCAAGGACATAAACGAGTTAATCAATTTATTAAAAAGTAAACTATGCAAACAATCTCAGTAGCTGAGTTAAAAGCAAGAAAAGAAGCAGGAGAGGAATTATTTATTTTAGATGTTCGAGAGCCATCAGAATATGCGGAAGTGAATATGGGTGCCAAGCTAATTCCATTGGGCCAAATTATGAATATGCAAGTTGATGAGATTGAAGATTGGAAAGAGCATGAGGTGATTGTGCATTGCAGAAGTGGAGTACGTTCAATGCAAGCTTGTGCCATGTTAGATCAAATGGGTTTTACAAATACAAAAAATCTAACTGGAGGTATCAATGCTTGGGTGGAACTGAATCAAGCATAAACGTAGGATTTTTTAAAGCTGCATTA
>JAGNOY010000137.1 GCA_017989935.1 Chitinophagaceae bacterium | reverse complement strand
ATTTCTACTTGATATCGATCAGCTTCTGCTAACAAGCAATCTATAATTGTTTGCGAAGAATCTGTGTTCGGAAACATACGCCCATCTTCTTCAGCTTTTAAAATCACCCCTCTGTCTTCAAACCAATTTACGGTATCTTTCACAGAAAAAAGTGTGAATGATTTTTTAAGAAAATTTTTACCTCGAGGATAATGCCTGCTTAAGGAAGCAATGCCTTCTAATGCATGGGTCACATTACAACGTCCACCACCACTTACTTTTACTTTTTGTAATACCTTATCATGTTTTTCAAGCAAGGTAACTTTACATGCAGGATTCAATCGAGCTGCATTCACGGCACAAAAAAAACCTGCAGCACCTCCGCCAATCACGACCAATTGTTTAGGCATGCGACAAAGATAATTCTTAGATTCAATTTAACTCACTTAATTGGTTGTGACTTTTTTTGGGCGGCATACAGGCTTTCCGCGGCAAGTCCTCTTCCGAATCGGCTGTTATCTTTCAACTATCATTCAAATATCGTGAAGCCTCTCGGAATCCGGGCTTTCTGCTTCAATCCTTGCCGCAATACAAGCTTCGTTTTTCGAATGAATGAATTGCAAATCGAATGAGTATCTTTGCGCGTCTCATGGTTGCTGTTAACGAAATATCCTTAGTTCATTTTAAAAATTATCAAGAAAAAACATTTGTGTTTGATCAACCCGTTGTTTGTATCACTGGACAAAATGGGTGTGGTAAAACAACTATCCTTGATGCGATTTATTACCTATGTTTCACCAAAAGCTATTTTGTTGCAACAGATAGTTTAACCATCCAACATGGCAAGCAAGGCATGCGCGTACAAGGAAAATTTACCAAGGATAAAACATATAACGTGCGCTGTGTGATTAGGGAAAATGGGAAGAAGGAGCTTTCAGTAGACGATGAATTATACACGCAATTTTCTAAACATATTGGCAAGTTTATGGCCGTGATGATTGCACCTGATGATACTGCTTTAATTACTGAAGGCAGTGAATTACGCAGGAAGTATCTAGATACATTGATTAGTCAACTTGACAAAGAATATTTGGATAGTTTAATTCAATATAATAAAGTATTGCAACAACGAAATTCTTTATTAAAGCAAGTAGCACAAGGCATGCCGCTCAATCATGCCTTGATGGATATTTATGATCAGTGGCTTGACCAACATGGACAAATCATTTTTAAAGCACGTAAACAATATGCCTTGGTGCTAAGTCAAAAAATCAATCAGATTTATGCCGAGTTAAGTGGCGAGCAAGAGCAGGTGAATTGTGTGTATCAATCTTCTTTAGCAGAGCATAGCCTACTTGATTTGTTAACCAAAAGTCGGGCTAAAGATTTAATTACGCAACGCACGCATGAAGGCATACATAAAGATGAGTTAGTCTTTACTTTAAATGGAATGCCTTTTAAGCAAGTGGCTTCGCAAGGACAACGAAAATCCTTTTTGTTTGGATTAAAATTTGCGCAATATGAAATGTTATCAGCTTCGAGTGCGTATACGCCTATTTTGCTGTTAGATGATATTTTCGAGAAGTTAGATCAGGAAAGAGGATTAAGGTTGATTACTTATATTTCGAAACAAGAGGCTCATGTGTTTATCACAGATACGCATCAAGAAAGATTGGCGAAGGCATTTGCGTTAATTAAAGCAAAGGTTCAGTTTGTAGAGTTGTGATAGGAAATACTTATGATTATCTATAAAGTTACCCTTTAGCTTTTCCACTTTTGCCATAATGCAAAAGTTGAGCAAAAAATCAAAGCTGAAGATTCTTTGGCAATAAAAATTATCTCATCTACGCCACTTTTATCCAAACTCGCACATAATGATATTCTCTATAAAAAAACATTCGTTTGTGCTCAAACAGTGGATAAAAGTTTGGCTTCGATTTCAATATTTTTATTTGCCTCGAATCTTAGGCCGACTGCTATATGCAGATTTTATTTTCAGGAATGGTTTGCAACATTTTAGAAGTAGAGTTCTTTCATTTGTGGTCAATGGCATTAATAAGTAATCTGGCAGATAAACAATGAAATGATTTTAAAAACGAAATGATGCGGCTTGTTGTGAGTTTGTATTGCGGCAACGATAGTAGCGAAAAGCCCACACCACGAGCTTTGGCGTGGGAGGACTTGAAGCGGATAGCGTGTGTGCCGCCCAAATGAAAATTATTTATTTTAAGCATTAATTTATTTGCCAATACAGTTTTACGATTCTTCTTTTATCGTCTTCGGGTAAATAAGTTTTTTTAGGATCAGGCGATTCTGTGCCTCGACCTTCGATGATGATGTTGAGCACGACTTGTTTATACCTCGAAAATTGAGGGGTGTAATTATTGAGTTGCGATAATATAATGTCGCCAATTTCTTTAGCACGAAGATAGGAGAGGGTTTTGTAATAAGCTTCTGTGGCTTGGATGCTATCTTTTCCTTGGCTTAATAAAACTAGATACAAAGAATCTTGATCAGAGATTACTTGCTTATCTGCATAGCCAAGTACTAAAATTTCTGCATTCAATTCTTCAAAATCGTTGTAAGTTATTGAATCTAAAATGGGGGTGAAAATACCACGTGCAGTTGATTTTTTATCAGCAGGTAAATTAAATACACTTGGTGCAAAAAATGAAGCGAAGGGGAATTTATGATAAAGCTGACTGTTTCGTTTTTTTCGCGTGTTGGGGTCTTTCAAAATTTGATGCATGAATTGTTTCTCGCCCAAAAATATTTGTTCGATAAACACTGTGTTTCCCTCACTATTTTTGAACTTAAATGGTTTGTGATAAAGCAGCGGGGAAGTGGTGGAATCGCTGTTAGACTTTGATAAATATTGTAGGCTTTGTGCGTAGCTGAAATGGCTTATAAGCAAGAAGAAGACGAGTAGGATGTTTGCCTTCATAGTGGTAGATTTAGTCTTCTGCAAAATACACTTCTTCTTTCACAATCGCTGGACTAAATGACGCGATTGAATCTTTTACAAGGGGCTGTATGCTTAGTTTCTTAGTCGGTGATTTTTTTACTTGTTTTAGTTCAGGTTCTTTTGTTACTTGGTTCATGTTGTCTTCATTAAACGAAGTAGTTGAGTGTGCCAATTTTTCTTGTATGTTTTCTTTCGGAGAAATTGCGGGTGGTTTGTTTAAACTGGCAGTTGTTGATGGTGTCACAATTTGAATAGGTGATGATTGAGGCGCTTTGTTGTTAATCTCCTTATCAATGGTTGGTATTGATAAGTCTACACTTTTTTCTTTAAGATTGGGTTCTTGCTCAACTGGTTGAAAAGTTTGTTTCCGATTTGAAGGCGAAATAAATTGCATCAATAAATACATCACCATCAAACCGAGTATAAACAAGTTAATCCATGTTAACCATGGTGGCTGTGTTTGGGCAGTTTCTTTTTGATTTAAATTCCTCAGGGTGTCAAGAATATTTTGCTCGCTACGTTTAATTTCATCAGATGTTTTTTCTTGTTGACGAGCAGTCAATCTGCGCAATTCTTCATGAAATTCTTCTTTGGTTAAATAGTGTTCTTTCGGATTTGTTTTTTCTTGAAAAGTGGCATGAATTTTCTCAATCTTTGCTTTTAAGCCAACGATCATGTTATGCTGCAACCTAAAAGATTCGGTCATAGGATTTGCATCTGCAGAGCTAGTTTGTTTGCCTCGATAGAGTTCTCTTTGTAAGGCGTCAAATTTATCTTCGATTTGTTTGTAATTCGAGGCAAACACTTCGTTCAATCTGTTAGAGAGCATATGAAATTCTCGGTGGTAATATTCTGTCGAGAAGGAGCCTGGTTGAGCAGCTGTATTTGAGAATGCTTGTTTAATTTTTTTAATTTGCTTACGGGTTTCTTTGAGCTGTGCGGCTAATCCTTCAAACTTCGTATTGAGCTCATTCATGTCTGAGGTAGATTGAGTTAGTGGGGTTGCTGATACATGTTCCGAAGATGGGTTGATTGTAGTTTCTGTGCTTATAGGTTCTTCTGTTTTAGGCGCAGGAAATTGCTGTTGAATCTCGTTATCTGTAATAGAAGGATTCGACGCCTTTGCAAATTCTGCGATTAAATCATATACATCCCTAGTGGTTGAATCTTCAATCATAAGTTGGGTAAGCTCAAAAAAATCAGGTAAATATAAGGTATATTACTTATTTTCTACATTTGTAATGGTTTCTATTACATTTTCAAAACTAGAATGAGGTTGAATTTCAATGAAATTTGATTGATGATTGAACCAAGTGATTTGTCTTTTTGCATAATTACGCGTATGCTGTTTGATTTTTAGAATAGCTTCATCACGAGTGATTTGTCCATTGAAGAAATCAAAAAACTCTTGATAACCTACTGTTTTTAGATTCTTAAGTTGTTGAAATGGAAGTAACGATTGTGCTTCTTCTTCTAAACCTGCTTGTATCATGGTATCAACCCTGTCTTCAATTCGTTGATATAAAATTGGACGGTCAAGCTCGATATTAAATTGAAGTATGTCAAACGGTCTACTCTTGGTTATTTGTTGTTGATACCTTGTAATAGATTGCCCAGTTGATTGAAAGAATACCAATCCGCGTTGCAAGCGATGTGGATTTTGCTGATCGATGTTTGCAAAAAGCAAAGGATCTGATTTCTTGACTTCTTCTTGCAACCAACTCAACCCAAATTTTTCGTAATGATTATTTACTTGTTGTTTTATTTGTTCATCAATAGAAGGCATCTCATCTATACCTTCACAAAGCGCTTTAATATACAATCCCGTCCCTCCAACACAAATTACCACATCATGGATTTTAAATAAATCAGTTAAAATATCAAGGGCATATTTTTCATATTTCCCAGCAGATACTTCTTCGTGTATGCTATGTGAGTTGATGAAATGATGTTTTACAGATGCTAATTCTTCTGAACTTGGTTTGGCCACCCCAATATTCATTTCGCGATAACACTGACGACTATCTGCAGAAACTATTTCTGTTTGATAATGTTTGGCTAGTTGTATGGCTAAATCAGTTTTACCACTTGCTGTTGGTCCGCCTATGACTATGAGCCGTTTCAATTTGATCTACAGAGTTGATTAAATTTCATCGGTGTAGTTATCATTCGCACCAGTATCTTGATCTTCAGTTGCCGAGTCTGTGTCTTCACCTTCGTCGCCAAAGCCTTCTTCATCGCCTGCTAAATCATATTTTTCTTCGATTTCTAATACTGCATCTTTTTCTCGACCTGTGATACCAAATTGACTTGGAGATACGCCTTCACTTTTTACGCAAATAGGGTAGTTCTTCATGATTTCTGGTACAGGTTTTAACGAGGCAATTTCTAAATGAAAACACCATTTTTTAATATGCAAACAATCATAAATAAAACGTTGATCTGGTTGAATGACTAAGGCACCTAAAGGCGTGCGTTTCATGCTTAATGCAGGGGCATCACGCAAATTTTTTTCTACAGTAGAGGATATTTCTTTTTCTCTAAGCCATTTATCATTACTCACAAAAAAAGAGGCTTCCATATCCGCAGGAAGTAAGAAAGCTGTTTTTATACAAGTATGCAGTTCATAGAAATTTTGACTAGAAACAATTTCTATATTACGAAAAGTGGCATCGTCTTCTTCCCAGCTTACTTTGAATTTTAATAAAGACATAATCTAGTGTTAGTTTACAAACATACTACAATGGTTGAATATTTAATTCTTTTGCCTTTAGAATCATATAATCAAAGGCTTCCTGATAGTTGTTCCCAATAATGCCATCTAGGATTGCTTCTCTAACTGCAATTTTTAGATCACCAACCATTTTACTTGGGGATAAACCAAAAGTCTGCATAATGATTTCGCCTGTGATGGGCGGTTGCCAATTGCGAATCTGATCAGAGGCTTCTACTTCGCGAATTCGTTGACTAACCATGTTGAAATTTTCTCGAAAACGCTGCACTTTAGCCATGTTTTTTGAAGTGATATCTGCATGACAAAGCTTCATTAAATCATCTATCTCTTCGCCTGCATCAAACAATAATCTTCTGACTGCACTATCTGTAATATTGTCCTTGGT
>JAGNOY010000136.1 GCA_017989935.1 Chitinophagaceae bacterium | reverse complement strand
AAAATACCCTATCTCCATTCTCTAATTCGGTATATCTTTCAGACACTTTGCATAGATTGATTTGTGCATAGTTCGCGTCATTGACATGTGTGATGGCTTGAAATTTTCCAGTATTGATGTCCACGCCAAACAATTCGGCGGCATGATTCATGTCTGTTCGACTAACCACTAACAAATTTCCTGCTTGTGCAACTATACTCGTTACATCAAATTGTCCGGAAGTAAGTTGTTTTACTTTTTGTGTTTGAATATCAATTTCGAATAATTGTTCGGTGCCATGATAAGGCGCTACAAAAAATATTTTTTGTCCATCATCAGCCCATTGAAAACTTGCCACAGTTTCATCCCAACCAGCTGTAAGATTTACTTTTTCTTTTGATGACCAATCCATCACCCACACCTCATTTTTATCACTTTCGCAATTTTCTGTTTTCATGCTTAGCCAAGCCAATTGCTTGCCATCTTCACTAAAGGCAGGATTTGTATCATAACCCATCATGCCTTCAGTTAGGTTGGTGGTTGTGCCTTGTTCGATCGAATAAGCATACAAATCTGTATTGGTGCTAATCGCATAGGCCATGCCACTTTGCTTTTTCGTCACGTAAATGACTTGTTTGCTATCGGGCGTAAAAATCAAATCTTCTGCGCCGCCATGAGGCTTTTGTGGACAATCGAACAATTCATTAGCCATGATGTCTTTTTCTTTTACCGCATATCCACCTGCAAGATCGGCCACAAAAACATGCGCATAACTGCCATCTTCCCAAGTATCCCAATGGCGTTGATTTAAATTGTCGTAGACTAACACATTAGATTTGGGTAAATTATATCGATCCATACCCGTAATCGCTTGCAGTTTCACTTCACGAGTAAAAACAACTTTCTTTCCATCCGGAGACACTTTGATATTTTCTCCTTCTTGCTCTACTTTAGGTTCTTCATTACCTGGCACTTTGGCTATTTCTTTGGCATTCCCTCCAGCAAGAGGCACTTCATAAAATTTTGTCTTGCTTTTATTCTCGTTGATGTCCGGAATGGAAACACTGTAGTAGACCATTTTTTTATCCGCACTCATTCCTTGTGCGCTTACTCGACCCAAAGACCAAAGTTTTTCTGGGGTTAAATTAGATTGAGCCTCTGCCAGTGTAGTCGCAAATAGTATAGAAGCGAGTAAACAAAATTTGTTCATGTTATTCTTTTTGAGGACACAAAATACATTATTTTTTAATTTCTTGTTAGCCTTGTACAAAAGTCGGTGCTGAGAAGGCTTAGTGATTATCTGTTTGACTACCTTATTATGTCTAATATCAACATGTAGCAAAGCATCGTTGAAGATAAAAACTTCATGTAGGAGGTGGCCTAAGATTCGAGGTATTAAAAAATATTGAAATCGAAGCCAAACTTTTATCCACTGTTTGAGCACAATCGAATGTTGCTATATGGCGAATATCTTCATGTGCGAGTTTGGATAAAAGTGGCGTAGATGAAATTATTTTTATGCCAAGAATCTTCAGCCTAGACTTTTTGCTCAACTTTTGCGTCATGGCAAAAGTGGAAAAACAAACAGGTATCTTTTCAGATAACTATAGAAATTTTTATAAAATTCAATTTGGGTGGCAGACACGCTTTTCGTTGCAAGTCCTCCCACGCCAGAGCTCGTGGATGCGGGCTTTCCACTGCAATCGTTGCCACAATTTCGTAAAATAGCATGCAGCTAGTTTTGATGGGAAATTACAGCTACATATAAATCTAATCTAGCTTTCAATTTCATTCAAATTTTATCGGAAAGGGTTTAGGCTTAATATTTTCAGTGATCTTTTTCCATGAAGAAGTGTCCCTTTCTTTATTCCACACTGTATCATACTTCAATACCCAATAGCAGGCAAATCCTGCATTCACCGCTTTGCTGAGCCATGTCAAGGATTCTTTATGATGACCAAGTTGATAATGAATTTTCGCTATCGTGTACATGATAGAGGCATCATCGAAGTTGGATTTAAGATAAGTTTCGTAATAAGGCAAGGCTGATTTATATTTTTGAGCGCAGAAATTTAATCTGCCATTCAGCTCATCGATTGCTGGCATTGAAAAGGGTTGAATCGTTTGGGCTCTATCTAATATTTTTTTTACCGAATCAAATTCACTAGACTGTATTCGATACTTGGCCAATAAAAGTAATTTATCGTAATTTATAGTTCCCTGACTATACAAGGTATCTAATTGTTTTTTGGCTTCTTGGAAATGATAATTTTGATTCCATGTATCAATTAATTTTAGGCGAGTACTTGTATGATTGCCACGATATAACACCGATTTTTCATAGTAAACAAAACCCTTCCTTGTATTGGCCATGGCCACATACATATCGCCTATTTTTTCATTGATGTCACCTCGCTGATTAAGACCTACGCTACTTAGTTCTTGGTTATGTAACAAGGAATCAGCTTGTTTAAAAAACTCAATACTTTTGCTCTTAGGATAAGGTATATCGATACCTGAAGGAAGAATAAATTGTGTACTTGGAATGATCAACTTCTTTGTTGAAACTTTCATCTCATGAGAAAATAATCCATCTTGATTCATTGAATAATCCCTCTTTATATCTTGATCAGGTTTATTCGGGTTCATTTCTTTTGAATACATCTCTGGATTATCTATCGCCTCTGCATAATGATAATTACCTGCTCGATAAAACCATGTTGCTTCATCAGGCATAGCTTCAGTTGCACGTTTATAAAATGCATTGGCTTGTTCAAGGCCATCTAGAAAATCTGTTTTGCTCGTACTATAAAACCTTTTCTTGTACTCCAACACAACAGGTTCTGCATCATGATACTTCCCTAACCTTTCTTGTAAAATCCATAGCTTTTGGTAAGATCCTTGGTAAGCTGTATCAATTTGAATGGCCTTTTTATATAATAATTCAGCTTCACTAAATTGACTCAGTTTTTCATAGGCATCAGCTAACAAAAAGTAATCGTCTAGTGTATTATAATTACTATTTTTAAAAGATAAAAATATACAAGATTCAGCCGAGGGATTCCCTTTTAAAAATCTTAATGCATCATCACAATAAGTTTCAAATGCCATATCATCTAAATGATACTTAATGGCGAAATTCAAATAAATATCAACCTCTTGCCACCTGTGTTGATGCCACATGATCATGCCTAAATAATGATAAGCCAAAGGATTTTCAATGTCTATTTCAATGACATATCTAAAAGCTTTTTCCGCGCCTATAGTATCTCTCTTTCGAAGTAACTGCATGCCTTTAACAAAATATGTCACATAATCGTAATTCGCAATTTTCTTAGGAATGTCGCAATCTGGTGCTGGAGGAGAAACTATTGTTGTTTCGTCAAAAGGAAATAAAGGTGCAATATTCGGCCCTACATTATACCCTAACTTTCTAATTTCAGCTTCGTAATAAAAACTATCAGCTAATACGTATTGTGTATGATGAGTATAAATATCCGCTAACTTTTCGAAGGGTAGGTAATGCCTTGAATTGACATAAATGGCTTTTTGCAAAAGCTCTTCTGACATCAACCAGTTTCCAAGTTTCATATAAATAATGCCCGCATTGACATTCACTGCTTGTAAATCAGGTTGCAATGCCTTTGCCTTTTCTGTAGCCTCTAAGGCCTCCTTATATTGTTTCTTTTGAATATAAAGTGCTGCAAGTGTTGACCAAGGTATAGCCCAAGTAGGCGCAATGTCAATAGCCAATTTAAGAGATTGTTCAGCACTGGTAAAATTGCCTTTTAAGTAATATAATATGCCAAGCTCTGCATGGATATACGCTGCATTTTCTTCAAGTTTCAAGGCTCTTTGTTGACAACGAAAGGCGCTATCTATTAAACCTGTAGTGTCCTTAGCTATAGGAAGTTGTAGTCTTGTATTCACCCCATTAAAATAATGATACTTAATCTGTAGCATTTTGGCCAAAGGACTTTTTTCGTCACAAAGCTTTATGGCCACAGCAAACATGTGAGTATATTCACCATAATCGTTGTCTAGACTGTTATAATAGCGCCGTCTTTCAAGCTCTTCGGCATTTCCATTCAAATACAAATTAATCACCTCTTGTCCTCTTGTACTGATTAAATTGACTAATTTTCTGTTGAATCGTTTTACAGCATCTGGATTACTTTTTAGATCATTTTCTAATTCCGAGATTTTTGCTCTCCAAGTACTATCATAACTTGATTTAATATAAAAATCATAATCCTTAAACATGGCAAAAGGAATTTCTTGGGCAGGGAGTAAATGCAGTTTGTTGAAGTTGAAACTTTTTTCAATATTTTTATCAATTTTTTCAAAAAAATAAGCATTTAAATCCTTAGGCAAGGGCATGAATTGTAGAACGCGGGGTATTGAATCTTGTTGCAGTTTATTTAGTTCAGCCGCATTTACTTTAGCTAATGAAAAATTGTCTTTGCCTTTGATAACAGGTGTTTGCTTATGATCCTTTGCTTTCAATACAAAATCATTACTCAAGGCTGTATTCAAATAGGTAGACAATTCTTTGACAGTTACATTGCCATCTTTTTCTTGATCGGCAAATCCTTTTAATCCTTTTAAAAGATAATAGGTAAAAACACCTGATCCGCCGCCCCATTTTTGATCTTCTACTGATAGTTGGTCTGGGGTACAAGAAGTAATTCTAATTTCATTATTTAGTACCGTTTTTAGTTGCTCTCCGATTAAAAAACTAGCTCTGCTTTGTTTATCTGCTATGTTTCCACTGTGGCAAGCATCGGTAATGATAACCACTTTGGCTTTAGTTTTTATAGACAAGGTATTGGCATAGTTATTAATATCATCAATACGAATCGCATTGTTGATGAAATTTGTTTTGGGTGTATTATGCGAAATCAAAAAACCTAGTTTAAAAATGGTGGTATTTTCCATATCGCCATGACCTGAAAAGAAAAAGTATACCAGATCGCCCTCCTTGCATTTTTCTACTAATTGATCGAAGGCTTGATATACTGCGGTATAGGTGGCACTTTCATTTTTAAGTAGAATAATATTTGAATCAGGAACCAATCCTCCAGATGCAGAACTTAAGTAAGCCGCAAAGGATTCGGCATCTTTATGGGCGAAATTCAATTGGTCGATGCCTTCATCTTGATAAGTAGAAATGCCAATGACGATAGCATAGACATTGCCCTTAGTTTGAACAGCTGGATTGATTTGCCCATGAACAAGTATGGGTATTGTACACAATACCAACAAACCATACAAGGCTATACACTTTACTAAGTTGATCAATTTCTTCATTGATTTCGTTCGGTTGATATAGGTTACGTAAGTGAAATCTTTTGTAAGATAATTAGAAATATGTCAAATACAAATATTCAAATAGGGTGTATCTAAAATGCTAAACCTAAGACAAAAAGTACTTTTGACATCATTCAATTGAAACACGGCGTGTTGATTTTTGAAGACAAAAAACACGACCATGACCTCATCATCCATAAAACCTGCTTGCCCGCCTTAGGGATCGCAGCGAAAATCCCCTGAGGTTTTGGGAAGGGATTGCAGCGCAGAGCCCGACCCGCACTTGTACATTTCTTAAAGAGCTAGATGCAGCAATAGGGTAAGGCCCAAGTCGATTATGTATTGATAGTCAAAGTTTTAGATATTTAAATTGACTAGTTGATGCTTGCTTCTCTAAATAATTTCTTTTATTTTTACACATGCACAAAAAATATCTACTCATTTTTCTTTGTCTATTTTCTGCCCAAGCTTTATTAGCTCAAATCAATTTTCAGAAAATATTTCGTCAGCCAGATTCTGCTTCGAGCATGCAAACCTACGACTGCAAAGCCACGCCAGACGGAGGTTATATACTAGCTGGGCTTTCGAGTGAAGGAAGCACGAATACGTTTCATCCTTATTTACTTAAATTAAATTGCAAGGGCGAAGAAGTTTGGAAACAGGTATTTGGCACTACGCAAACTACGGCCAATGTATATACCAAGGTGATTGTCACCCAAGATTCGGGTTTTGCGATGATTAGTAATTTAGGGGTATACACTAACTATAATGGTTTTGTAGTACGCACTGATAACTTGGGCAATATCCTTTGGCAAAAAAACCTGAACCTAAGTAGTGGCAATGATAATGTGCATGATATTAAAGAAAC
>JAGNOY010000135.1 GCA_017989935.1 Chitinophagaceae bacterium | reverse complement strand
TCAACTTTTGCGTCATGGCAAAAGTGGAAAAACATTAGGGTATCTTTTCAGATAATCATAAAATAGGTTGTATAAAAAAAGGTTCAAACCAATTGGTTCAAACCTCATCAATAAAACATTTCTATAAATTATTTGATCAACCTCAAGCAGAATGGATACTTATACATTTTACCTTCACTTGCTTTGATAGTTGCAATGATGACAAAAATTAAATTGATAATCGCCAATAACCAAATTAGCACGACACCAATCAATACAATTACCAAAATACCTGAAATGATATACCCAATCAACACAGTGATTTGAAAGTTTAAAGATTCTTTAGCATGCTCTCTCACAAATACAGATTCATCTTTCTTTAGTAAATAAATAATCAAAGGCGCAAGTATCCAAGCTATAATCACAAGAATATGTGATAATATAGCCATAGTTTTTTCATCAGATGTAGGGGTAATTGCAGGCAATGATTCCTGCCCCATAAGCTCTTGTGTTTCCATAAAATTAAATTTGATTTTGGTGATTTAAAAATTAAATATAAAACATAAATTTTACAAATTCCCTCTGGCGTCTTGTTCTAATTCAAGCGCCTCAAATAAAGCTTTGAAATTTCCTTTACCAAAACTTTTGGCTCCTTTACGTTGTATGATTTCAAAAAACATCGTTGGTCTGTCTTCTACAGGTTTAGTAAATATCTGTAAAAGATACCCTTCATCATCTCTATCTACAAGAATACCTAATTGTTTTAAAGGCTCTAAATCTTCTTCAATCGGTCCAACTCGATCTAACAATTCATCATAATACGTTGTTGGAATGGTTAAAAATTCCACCCCACGTTGCTGTAACTTAGTAACAGTATCCACAATATCATCAGTAGCCACAGCAATATGCTGCACACCTTCACCTTCATAAAAATCTAAATACTCTTCTACTTGTGATCGCTTCTTTCCTTCAGCAGGTTCATTGATTGGAAATTTCACATAACCATTTCCGTTACTCATTACCTTACTCATCAAGGCACTATACTCAGTAGAAATATCTTTATCATCAAAACTCAAAATATTTTTAAAACCCATCACCTCTTCATAAAATTTTACCCAAGGATTCATTTGATTCCAACCCACATTACCTACACAATGATCTACATACTTCAAACCTACCGGTGTTGGATTGTACTTACTTTCAACTGCTTTAAATCCGGGCATGAAAACACCTGTATAATTTTTTCTTTCAACAAAAATATGAACTACTTCTCCATAGGTATGAATACCACTTAATCTTACTTCACCATGCTCATCACTTAGGGTTTGTGGCTCCATATATGATTTTGCACCACGATTAATCGTTTGTTCATAAGCATCATAAGCATCATCAACCCAAAGTGCTAAAACTTTCACGCCATCTCCATGCTTTCTGTGATGTTCAGCTATCGGATGATTTGAGTTCATCGGAGAAGTTAATACAATTCGCATTTTATCTTGAATCAATACATAAGATGCTCTGTCTTTAACCCCAGTTTCTGGTCCTGCATAGGCTAAAGTTTTAAAACCAAAAGCAGTTTTGTAATAATGGGCTGCTTGCTTTGCATTGCCTACATATAATTCAACATAATCAGTGCCTAATAAAGGTAAAAAATCTTGCGTTGCTGCAGATGTAGGCTCAGTAGATACTAACGTTTCCATATTTATATTTTGAATGACAAAAATAGCAAAATAAAAAGCATTCCATACATAATTTCAAAGGATAATAAGCCAATCATCTTTGATACACGCATGAATATTCGAATGAGTGCATACCACTTCCCATAGTAGATGATCAATTGACTTTAAGAAAACCTTAAGATTTAGAGAAGTCTGTAATTAGTTTTTATACAAGCATAACCACTAAATTAGCTTAAAATACTTTTATGAAATTTTTACTATCATTGCTTTGCTGTTTGTGTATTTTCCTTACCATACAAGCGGAAAATAAGCTTTTACAAGTTTTCGTAGATTGCAGCAATGGTGGAAATTGTTATCCTGAATTTATTCGTCAAGAAATCCCCTTAGTAAATTTTGTACGTGATCGACTTGATGCGGATATTCATATTGTTGTTACCAACCAATATAATGCGAATCAAGCAGGTCAATACCAACTTAGATTTATTGGCCGAAACAATTTTACAAGTAAACAAGATACCATTTGTTATTTAGTTCCTCCAAACTCTAGCGATGACGAAATCAGAAAACTATTTGTACATCATCTCAAACTTGGACTCGTCCCTTTCCTTACACAACTTCATCAAACAGATCAAATTGATATTACCTTTAAGTCAACAGAAACTCCTGAAAATACACAATCAGCAAATGACCCTTGGAACTATTGGGTATTTAAAATCAGTGCCAATGGAAGTGTTGATGGCAACCAAAATTATTTTTCAGGCAGTGGAAATTTCAATATCACAGCCGACCGCGAAACCGAGGAAAGCAAATCAAATGTGTATGTAAGTAATAGTCGTGAAATACAAAAATATAATGATCAAGGTACCGTGTATAAATATTCATTTCAAAGCTATAATGCAGGATGCTCACACAATAAAAAAATTAGAGAACATTGGGCTTTAGGCGCCTCATTAGACGCAACCAATTCATTATTCAGTAATTATAAATATAGGGTTCAAGCCAATATTCAATCTGAATATAGTGTTTTTCCCTATAAGGATTTTAATAACAAAAGATTTGTTTTTCTGTATAGTGCTGGCCCTAGTTTCAATCAATATTACGATTCAACCATTTATTTAAAAGAAAATGATTTTTTTGTACAACAATCTGTAGGAAGTATTTTCTCATTCATTCAACCAACTGGGGGCACGCATATTGGCATTTTTTGGAATAACTATATACCCGATTTCTCTAAAAACAATTTAGCCATATACGGGGCAATTCAATACAGAATAGCGAAAGGCTTAAATTTTGCCATTTGGGGCAATTACTCCTTTGTGCATGATCAAATTAATATTCGAAAAGGTGATATCGATTTGAATCAATTGTTAGTTCGAAATCAAGAATTACTTTCTAGCTACAATTACAATGTAGGCATGGGCGTCAGTTATCGTTTTGGCAGCAAAAATAATTCAGCTGTGAATCCTAGTTTTCGAGGCTTGAATTATAGTATCAACTTGTAAGCCTTGTCGAATAAAAAATTAGTTTAAAATCATTTAATGAAAGAAAATATAGGCAATAATAATCGCGCAAACGACTCCTAGAAAATCAGCCAATAAACCTGCCCATACAGCATACCTTACATTACGAATACCTACCGAACCAAAGTATAAGGCCAAGATATAAAATGTTGTATCGGCACTACCTTGCAAAATACTGGCCGTGTTACCTACAAAACTATCAGGACCATACAACGGATTTGCAAAAACCTCTAGCATCAATCCCCTTGCACCGCTTCCACTAAATGGCTTCATTAAAGCTACCGGAATAGCAGGTACAAAATCGGTATTGATACCAGTGAAAGATAAGCCATATCCAATAAAATCCGTCACATACATCAAGGCACCACTGTCTCTAAACAATCGAATACCCACTAACATGGCTACCAAATAAGGAATGATTTTTAGCACCACATCAAAGCCTTCTTTAGCGCCTTCGATAAAGCTATCGAATACACTAATTTTTTTAATAAGCCCAGCCAAAATAAAACCAATGATGATTACTAACAAAGCAATATTGCCAAATAAATTCGAGAAGGTATCTTTTTGGGCAGGCGATAAATGATGGACTAAAAACATCAACGAAATTACAGAAGCGAGTATGCCTAAAATCCAGCTCCAAACCACCCAATCAAATTTGAGTTTTTGATAAATTCCAACTATAAAAATACTCATGAGTGTTGCGGTAACAGTTGCCAATACACATGGAATAAAAATGCTCGTCACATTCACTGAATGATTACTTGCTCGATAAGACATGATGGTTAATGGTATCAAGGTAAGGCCAGAAGTATGCAATACTAAAAACATGATTTGTGCATTAGTAGCCTTTTCTTTTTCGGGATTTAATTCCTGCAAACTTTGCATGGCTTTAAGTCCAAAGGGCGTGGCTGCATTATCGAGGCCTAGCATATTCGCAGAAAAGTTCATGACCATTTGTCCAATCGCTGGATGATTTTTCGGCACACCAGGAAACAACCGAGTCAAGAAAGGACCAATAAGTCGTGATAGAAAATTAATGGCTCCAGCTTTTTCGCCGATTTTAAGTAGTCCCATAAAAAAGGTAAGTACCCCAGTCAAAGGCAAGGCCACCTTCATTACACTACTTTCGGCTGCGTCGAAGAGTCCGTCTACCATGGTTTTCAGAATGAGGTGATCGGCTTCGACCTGAGGAAAAATAGTTCGTATAAGTGCGACAATGAAAGCCACCACAAAAAAACTTATCCAAACATAATTGAGTACCATACCATTACTTTAGATTGTAATAATAAATAAATAAAATGAAATTGAATACAGGAGTTCAGATGCGAAGATAATTCTTGATAGGGGCTTATATAATTTGGCATCGATTACCCACATAAAAATACAAAAGAATTTATAATGTAAGATCCTTGATATCCAACTCTAAACTTAGTTGAAGCAAGCCCGCAGGGTTCAGGGCCCCCGCCTGTAAGCTCCAGGCAAGCAGACAGACTATCGGGGGCAAAAAAGAGCTTGAGGATGAATGACTTACACATCTTATGTAAGAATTCTGACAACGCAATCTTGAAATATTGCAAAAAAAATCCCCTATTCCCTTTTCAAAGGTTATTTTTACAAGATGGATGCGCAAAAAATGATAGATTGCTTGAAGAATTATAGTCAAGCAAAAACAATTCCAAGTCAAGAATGGGATACCTTATCTAAATCCTATCCCTATTTTACTGCAGCACATTGGTTGGGCTTTGCTGCCGAACCAACATCAACAGACAAATTACCCAAAATGGCGATGTATAAATCTTCGCCTTGGCAGTTTGCTGCATTTGTAGAAGCTTGTAAACATCCTGCACCAGAGCAAGTGGAAGTAAAAGTTGAGGTTGATGAAGCTATTTCGTATCCTGCATTTTTTCAAACAGAAATGCCGATAGAGGAAGAAGAATTACTTGAGGAAGAATTGATAGAATTGCCCGAAGAATTGCCTTTAGACAGCATACAAGTGGACGAACCGAGTGTTGAAGAAAAATACATGCAAGAAACCAGTAAGATTCTTGAAGAAGTAGATCACGACACACAAGATATTTTAGATATCATTCAAAACTTACCGAATGCCCCTCTAGCGTCAGTTGCAAAAGAAGAGGAAGAAGTTTTTGAAGAGATCTTACACGATTTGGATGCCTTGGCTTTGCAGCAAACAGAACAAGACATATTGCCTGCAGCAAATTTGTCTGATCATACCCAATCAGTAGAAGAGGATAAATCGTTGATGGTGATGATGAGTTTTACTGATTGGCTCAATCATTTCAAACACAAACAAATTAAAGAGCTAGAAGAAGAAAAGGACCAAAAAGCCTTAAAAACAGCTTGGAAAAAAGAAAAATTGGCAGCCGCTGTGGAAGAAGAACAAGATGATATTCCGGATAATATATTCAAACAGGCCATGGACTCGATTTCGTTAGAGTCGTCGATTATCAGCGAGTCCTTAGCAGAAATCCTTGCCAAACAGGGTAAGAAGGATAAAGCCATTGAGATGTACAAAAAATTAAGTTTGCGGAATCCCGAAAAAAGCAGTTACTTTGCCTCCCTTATAAAAGATTTAAACTTAAATAATTTTTAACCATGTCGTATTTATTTCTTATTCTTATTGTACTTGCTTGTGGTGTGATTGCTTTCTTCGTATTAATTCAAAACCCTAAAGGGGGCGGATTAGCAGGATCTTTCGGCGGTTATGGCAACCAAATGATGGGTGCAAAACAAAGTACTGATGTGGTAGAAAAAGGCACTTGGGTGGCAGCAACTGCCTTATTAGCCTTAATTCTTTTATCTTTTATTTTTATCGAGAAGCCTAATAAAACAGGTATCGAAAAAACAGCTTCTGAAAAAGTATTAGCTGGACAAAAACTTCCGTCTGCTGCACCAGCACCTGCGCCTGCAACACAAGCTACTCCTGCGCAAGCTGCACAAGGCGCTCAACCAGCTCCTGTTGAAGCTGGTCAACCTCAACCCGCTCCTGCACCTGCTGGAAAATAATTGATTCTTAGATTTATTTTGGCGACATCGCCGTGAGCTTTTCCATGATAGTAAACACTGCTGG
>JAGNOY010000134.1 GCA_017989935.1 Chitinophagaceae bacterium | reverse complement strand
GTCGAAGAGATAACCTACATCATAATACACCTGAGTTAAAACACTTAATATACCATAATGTTTATTTCCATGTGGGCTAGCGATTCGTTGGGCCACTTCTTTTTGAAACATGCCAATCATTTCATCTACCTGATTTTTCCAATCTAAAATTTTAAATACAATTTGTGTAGAGATATTATAAGGGAAATTGCCAATAATAGAAAACTGGTTTTCGAATGGGATGTTCATGTGCAGAAAATCTTCATGAAGAATTTTTCCTTGAAGTGCAGGATACTTTTTTTCGAGGTACTGTACTTTTTCAGCATCGATTTCGACACAAATATATTTTTCGCGTGTTTGTTGAATCAGGTATTTACTTAATGCGCCTGCACCAGGGCCAATTTCTAATAAATGGGAAGTACCAGGTGAAAGGGAATCAACAATTTTTTGACAAACAAGTTCGTCATGAAGAAAATGCTGACCTAGTGATTTTTTAAGCGTATACTGCATGAAGGTGTCAAAGGTATTGATTTAGTTGACAAAAGTAAGCGGGTAATCTAAACATCCTATTCGTGGTGTAAAATAGAAAATTAACATGCATGTTTTGCAGATCAATTTATTGTTTTTTACAATGTTTCATACGGCATAGACAAAGATGCGGAGGGTCCTCGTAGGAAGGCATCACTTGAAACAGGACATGACGGGGGCATCATTACATATATCCAAGTATCTTAAGCATGCTTTGATATGTTTGCTCTTTGGCGTATAACCAATCTATTAGTTTACCATTTTTATCATACTCTACTACTACGTGCTTGGGCGAAGGAATCATGCAATGTTTGATACCGCCATAGCCGCTCAGTTGATCTTGATAAGCGCCCGTATGAAAAAAGCCGATATAAAGGGGTTCGGGAGCTTGGGCTTTGACTGCTTTGGCATTGGGTGATTCTGGCAAGGCAGCTTCTTTGCTTTTTGGTAAAAATACAGCATTAATATGCTCTTCTGAAGTATAAAAATCATGGCTATCACAGGTTAAGCCGCCCAGATGAACTTCTTGATATTCTTTATCCCATTTATTTACTGGTAGCATGAGAAATTTTTCGCCTATGCCCCATGTATCGGGCAAGGTGGTAATGAAAGAACTATCAATCATATACCAAATTTCACGATCGTTTTGCATTTTCTCGTCTAATACAGAATAAATGATTGCGCCAGATTCGCCTACAGTGAATGAACCAAATTCGGTATAAATATTCGGGCATTCTACTTTGTTGGCCTTACAAGCCTTTTTGATGGTGGCGATAATTTCATTGACCATATAATTATAGTCATAATCAAAGCCGAGGGAGTGTTTGATAGGAAAACCACCACCAATATTCAGACTATCTAATTCTGGTGCAATTTTTTTCAGTTGACAGTATAAATTAAGCACCTTATTGAGTTCGCTCCAATAATAAATATCGTCTTTGATGCCTTTATTCATGAAGAAGTGCAACATTTTTAGTTGAAACTTTTCGTTGCCTTTTAGTTTGTCTACGTAAAACTCTAGTACATCGCGGGTGCGTATGCCCAATCGTGAGGTATAAAAATCGAAAGAAGCTTCTTCTTCAGCAGCAATACGGATGCCTATTTTTACGGGATCTTTAGTTCTGATAGATTTTTTATAATCTTCAAATTCATTTTTGTTATCTAAAATGGGAATCACATTTTTGAAACCTGCATTGATTAATTGCGCGATATTTTTGGTATAGGCTTTAGTTTTAAATCCATTGCAAATAATAAAAGTGTCTTTGGTAATTTTTTTGCGTTGGTATAATTTTCTGATGATTTCTAGGTCGTAGGCAAAAGAAGTTTCGAGATGTACGCCATGTTTAGTTGTTTCTTCGACAATAAAAGAAAAATGGGAGCTTTTGGTGCAATAGCAATAAAAATATTCGCCTGAATATTTTTGTTTTTTGATGGCATCGGCAAACATTTTCTTAGCCTTGTTGATTTGCATGCCAATTTTAGGAAGGTAGGTAATTTTGAAAGGCGTACCGTACTTATCTATCAGTTTTTTTAAATCAACCCCGTTGAAATGAAGATAATTTTCTTTGACCTGAAATCCTTCTTGTGGAAAATCGAAAGTCTGTTTAACTAAGTCGGTATAGGTATTGCTCATTTCAGCCGCGGCGTTTTTGAATTAATTTTCACAAATGTAAAGATGAATTTATTTTTTTGCCCAGATTTTTTTGAGCTCAAATCAGGGACAATGTTTCCTGACCACAACAGAAAAGGATATCCAACATGCTTAAATTAGGTAGAAAACCATTTCTATCTTGAAAGGTTTGCCAATATTTGGGAAGATTTTCATCAACAAAGAGTGATTGCGTAGAAAAAGATTGCCGAAAATCCTTCGTATCGTTGTCGGGTTGTAAAACATAACAAGTGCTCAGACTGTAGTTTTTTTTATGTTGTAGTATCCTTTGTATAAGTTGCAGGGATTGAAGATTTAGGTCCATCAAAAATGCAGGCTTTTGCTGAAAGAAGCTATGCACCTCGGCTTCAAAATAATCGAAATAGGGTGAATTTTTATAGGCAGAGGCGATTGTTTTCCAATGTTTGGGTCGCCAATCCTCTTCATAACTAATTTTGATATCCTTCATAATACATTTCTGATTGCGGCCGCCTAATAAAGGGACGCTGAGTGTAATCATTTCATTCGCTCCGGCTATATGACAACGATTGCGAAAACTTCGTCTTTCGAAATATTCGTATTGTTCAATACAAATAAGATCAGCCCTATTGAATTGCTGAAACCAAGCAATTGAAGGAAAATATTCACAATCTAAAAGGGCGGTTGTCATTAGAGGACTGTATTTTTACAAAATGAATCCAAAGGTAATTCTTGGCCTGCTTATTTTTATGCTTCATTTCGAAACTTCTTTATGTGGACAGCATAGGGATTCTATCCAGGCTATTTCATTGAATAGTTCTTGGACTTTTAATGAAGAGCTTAAACAGATGCAAGTGGTACCTTTAGACTTTGTTTTTTTTGATGAACAAGTTCAAACCATATATTATCAGCTCTCGCTCTTTCGACCTAGCATCAAGGATACCTTGCCTTTTGTATTTATTGAAATAAAAAAGACAAGTAATATGCAATTCAAGTTAAAACCCCTTTTTACGCAAAAAATAAGTTTGTCTGCCTTTAAGCAGAATTTATACATTGACAGTTTACAGCTAGATAAGCATCCATTGGCTTCAGGAAATTATGATTTTATTGTGTACTTGATGAATGATTCTAGCAAAGTGCTACATAGCCTAAAGCAAAAATTTCAAGTATTTAACCCTGAAAAAAAGCAAGCAAAAGATGAATTTATAGAAGATATTACTGGGAGTGAAATCGTTGATATCAACAAAACATTTGTTGGAAAGTATGATATAGTTCAACTGCAAAAAAATATTAACGCCCTAAAACCATTAGCTCAAGGAGCGGAAATTAAAGTGATTAAGCAGATCAGTTCGCTTGAAGACCTAACATTTCTAAGACAATTTATGTACAATTTTTGGTATAATCGTTTTCCCGCAAACCCTGAGCAGGGCTGGAAAGAATATGCCGATAAATTAAATCTTGTTGCAAGTAGGTATGGTACTGCAACAGAACCGGGTTATTTGACTGACAGGGGAAGAATTTATTTAGTATATGGTGCTCCAGATAAAGAAGAAAAAGTGCATAATGAAAAAAACGCAGCCCCGTATGAAATTTGGTTTTATTACAATGCCAATCAAATGAGTAATGTAAAGTTTCTTTTTTTTCAACCTGGGATTATCGGAAGCCAAATGGTATTATTGCATTCGAATGTTGAATCAGAGATCATCAATCCATATTGGACAGATCAATTATTTAGTGACCCTGCTGATGTGCACAATAAACTAACTCACCGCGCTTTTGAATATTTTAAATAAGTTGACTATGAAATCTTTTATACATTTGATGATCATTTGTATTGCTTTTATTGTGTTACAGTCTTCATCCTGTAATCAGGTGAAAGAATTAGAATATAAAGGAATTAAAAATACCCAACTAGAAAGCATTAAACTGAATCATGCAGCAATAAGAATCAATATTGAATACTATAATCCTAATAATTTTGGGGTAGATGTGAAGGAAACAAATTTAAGTATTTATTTAAATGATAAATTTGTTGGATTAGCCGAACAACCCGAAAAGACTCAAATTGCAAAACAATCCTCTTTTATATTTCCAGTGGTGGCACATTTTGATCCACTAAAAATAATAGGCACCGCCTTTACTTCATTATTTTCAAAAACCAATACCTTAAAAATTCAGGGTCATGCTAAACTTGGAAAAAGCGGTGTATATATGAAAGTGCCTGTGAATATTACCGAGCAAGTTAATTTGCTATCAAAATAACAAAAGTTGATTTTATTTTTTTAAAAGCTTAAATGCGTGTGACCATTGATTATGTAAAAATCCCGGAATACACCACAATATACATAAGGGTTCTATAGCCCTTGCAGAAACAGCCGAACCCATATCTTCAATTTCCCATCCAAATTGTTCGAGAATTTTCGAAACTTGTAGTTTAGCTTCTGTATTGTTTCCGCAAATAAACATAGTTGGCTTTATACCGTCGAAATCAGGTTGATACATGAGTGCACTACCAACGCTATTAAAAGCTTTAACCAATTTGGCTTCAGGCAATATATTTTGTAACTCTTCTAAAAACGAATTATTAGGGTTCGTAAAAAATTTCATTACCCCTTGCTCTGGCGAACTAGTATCAATTGGATTAGTTGCATCGATAATCACCTTATCAGAAAAATTACTTAGTTCAGCCAATTGTATCATATCTAATGTTCCTTTACCAGAGGTTGCCAAAACCAATATCTCGCCAAATGAAGCGCAATCTTTAAATAGACCAACTTTTGCGGCTGAGTTTTCAGTTAGCCACTCTTGAACTGCAGGTTTTGAGATGTCTCTAGTTCCAAGCATAACTTCATAACCTTCCTTTAAAAAGGCTGTGCCTAAGGTGCGGCCGACTATTCCAGAACCAAGTATGCCAATTTTCATAATACTATTTTTTGCAAACTTAGCCATAGCTTCGCATTATTTTGATTTTAGTCACTGTGTAATCAATGTCATTTTTAGGTTATCAAATTCGCATTTACGGCGAGTTCATAATGAAAAGTGGGTTTGAATACAGATTATTAATTGTAAATTCGCGAATACTTAAAAGTAAGCCATGCAACAAAAATTGAAATTTCTATTCAATATCATTGGATTGGTTATGTTAATCAATGCAACTCAATTTTCTGCGAATGGGCAGTGCACAGTAAGCATTAATAATTTACCAGACACAATTAAAGCTTGCAAAAACACTTCTATTTTTCTCAACCCTACCTTGAGTTCTAGTGCAGGTTCTCCTTTGTATATTGACACAACATGGACACCTAGTGCAGGTTTATCAAATCCCAATATTTTAAATCCATCAGTGAATGTAGGAACTACCAATGCTAATTATGTACTCACTGTTCAGTCCGTAACACCTAATAATTTGTTGTTTAATGGTGATTTCAGTCTTGGAAATACTGGCTTTACCTCCTCTTATGTGTACGGTACTGGTGGAACTTGGGGGTTACTTTCGTTAGAAGGCCAGTTTGCCATCGCCACAAACGCAAACAATACGCATATCAATTTTGCTAATTTTGGCGATCATACATCTGGTACTGGTAATATGATGGTTGTGAATGGCGCTAGTGCAGCCAATGTAAATATTTGGTGTCAAACTATTAATGTGTCTCCAAATACATGGTATGATTTTTCTGCTTGGGGAGCAACTTGTGTGGCAAGTAGCCCGGCCATTTTACAATTTTCTATCAATGGCATATTAACTGGTACTCCATTGGCACTTCCTGCAACAACAGCACTTTGGACACAATTTCATACAACTTGGTTCAGTGGAACTAACACTACTATTGATATCTGCATCACAGACCAACAAACTGCTGTCAGTGGAAATGATTTCGCTATTGATGATATTGAATTTAAAGAAATTTGCAGTGTCAGTGATTCCGTTTATATTGACGTGGTGAATCTAAACCCTGCCATTCAAGCCAAATTAATCTTAGGCTGCACAGCGGATTCAGTGGAATTTACAGCAGTTGATAATGGCGATATACCCAATGTATATCAATGGCGTTTTGGGGATGGCAATGTAAGCAATGTAAAAAATCCAACACATGTGTATGCAGTACAAGGACCCTATACAGTGACACTGTACAC
>JAGNOY010000133.1 GCA_017989935.1 Chitinophagaceae bacterium | reverse complement strand
AAAGAGATATTGCCGTGGCAGTAGATGATGCAGGTGGCGTATATGTGACTGGTGGTTACGATCATACACGACCCTTTGGTAATACTACATTAACTTGTACTGGTGGCTATGATATTTTTGTGATGAAGTATGATGATGCAGGAAATTTTATATGGGCTAAAAGTGGAGGTAGCAAAAAAGATGATTGGAGTAGTGGCATTTGTTCCGATAAAAATGGATTTATCTATATCGCCGGTGAACACCGAGATTCATTAATTATGGATACAGTAATCATGAAAAATTATGATAAACGTGATGCCTTTATTATGAAGTTAGATGCTTCAAATGGCCGCCCAGTTTGGAGTAAACGTGCAGGTTCCGATTTAGGTGGTGAAAGAGCCAATGATGTGTTTGCCGACGAAAATTGTAACATTTATGTTTGCGGTGATATCAATGATGGCGCAAAATTTGGTGATAAAATCATAGTGCCTTCTGGAAAATCAGTTGAAGCCTTTGTGGCTAAAATTACCCCTGAAGGAAAATGGAGTTGGGTCATTACAGGTGGGGGAGTAGATAGCAACGATCGTTGTAATGCCATAACTCGAGGCAAAGGCAATCAATTATATGCTTGTGGCTTTTATCGTGCACCAGCAACTTTTGGAACAAATGGTCCTTTGATTTCTGCTGGTAAAAGTGACGCGTGGTTTGCGCGAATTCACGATTCATCCATCAACAAAAATCAATTATTTAGTTTTACTAGACCAACGGATACGATATTTTGCATCGAAGGCACTGTAAAACTTCCTATTCAAGATCATGCACATTTAGAATTTGCGCCTTCTTCAGGTGTAAGCGCCAACGCCAATGAAAGCGAATTGACTTTTTATGCAAATACTACCACAACCTATACAGTCACTGGCTATAGCAAAGGACTATGTCCTGAATATGATACGCTCATTTTTACCATCATCATTGGTCAGAAGCCTGATGCCGAGTTTGTGGTCAATCCAACAGAAACATTCGTGGATAACCCTATTTTTAATTTGCAGAATACAAGCACCGGTGCAGTAAGTTATGAGTGGTATTATTTAAATGCACTTTTTTCCTCAGCGCAACATGAACAAAAAAAGTTTGATACTGCAGGCAAATATTGCTTCACTTTAGTGGCAACAAGTCAATATAATTGTAAAGACACTGCTACGCATTGTGGCGATATATTTAAGCTTGAAGATTATTTTGTGCCCAATGTGTTTACACCCAATAATGATCAGCTGAATGATGTATTTATGCCTGTGTTTGTGAATATGATAATTGCCGATATCAGAAATTATTCATTCACCATTGTGGATCGTTTCGGGCACCAAGTTTTTCATACTAATGATCCTTCAAAAGGTTGGGATGGAAATATCAAAGATGTCAGATGGCCTGATATAGGCACGTATTTTTATCACCTTAAATATACTTCAGGACAAGGTAAAAAAATAGAGAAAAAAGGTGATGTCGTTTTAATGAGATAGTTTTTTTTATGCCCCCTATGATTTATCATCTCGCCGAATCATTTTCGAAGGGGACCCTGATGAACAGTGAAGTCAAGTGATATTTTTTTATTTATTCATTCAATGTGATGGCTTAAACTTTAAACCCATCTTGTATAGCTGCTTTCAATATTCAATTCTCGCAGAGTCTCTGCTTCAGGACTCTGCGAAGAATCAAAGAATCAAAAGAATTGAGTTTTTAACTTATTCAACATGTCAAGAGAATGAAAGATATTAACTTTGATTCATTGCTCTGTTGTATGGAAACCGCAGAGTCCTGAGGCAGAGACTCTGCGGAGAATCAAGGACTTGCATGTCAATGCATTTGGATTCAGTTTGGCTATTAATATACTCCTTGATTTGTTTTTGGTTACGCATAGGGTCTAAGAATGAAGATTAAATCTAAGCTTTGAAAAATTGCATAGCACTCAATTTTGTTCATTCAATATTACAAAAAATAATGAATTGGAATAAAAAAAATGCCACTCAATGAGTGGCATTTTTATATAGTTCAGATAAGATTAATTATCTTTTTTACCATTAACACGAGCTATTACTTCTTCAGCAATATTGTTTGGAGCAGGAGCATAGTTGCTAAATTCCATTACATTACTTGCACGTCCACTAGATAATGAACGAAGTTGAGTCACATAACCAAACATTTCTGACAATGGAACTTTCGCTTTAATAACTTGAGCACCAGCGCGACTATCCATACCTTCTAATATTCCACGACGACGATTTAAATCACCTGTTACATCACCCATATATTGATCGGGCGTTGTTACTTCTACTTTCATGATAGGTTCAAGCAAAACTGGTTTTGCTTTACGTCCTGCTTCACGAAACGCTTGACGCGCACATAATTCAAAACTCATCGCATCAGAATCCACATCATGGTAGCTACCATCAAATACTCTGATTTTCATACTTACTACCGGATATGAAGCAAGTACACCATTGGTCATTGCATTTTCAAATCCTTTTTGGATAGCAGGTAAAAATTCTTTAGGAATTGAACCTCCATGAAGATCATTTACAAATTGGAATGATTTTCCTTCATTTTCTTTAATCCATTCTTCATCAGCTGGTCCCATTTCAAATTGGATGTCGGCAAATTTACCACGACCACCTGATTGCTTTTTCAAAGTTTCACGATGCGTCACATTTGCACCGAAAGCCTCTTTATAAGCCACCATAGGCGCACCTTGGTTTACTTCTACTTTAAATTCACGACGCATACGATCGATAATGATCTCCAAGTGAAGTTCACCCATTCCACTTAAAATAGTTTGGCCAGTTTCTTCATCTGTTCTAACTTTTAATGTAGGATCTTCTTCAACTAATTTAGCAATGGCCATACCCATTTTATCAACGTCAGCTTGAGTTTTAGGTTCAACTGCGATAGAGATAACTGGTTCAGGGAAATTCATTGATTCAAGAACCACTGGGAATTTTTCGTCGCATAAAGTATCTCCTGTTTTGATATCTTTAAATCCAACTGCTGCACCAATATCACCCGCTTCAATAAAATCAACTGGGTTTTGCTTGTTGGCATGCATTTGCATGATACGAGAAATACGCTCATTTTTTCCAGTACGTGTATTTAATACATATGAACCTGCGTCAAGACGACCAGAGTATGCTCTGAAGAAGGCTAAACGACCCACAAATGGATCAGTCATAATTTTAAAAGCTAAGGCAGCAAAAGGTGCTTTAGCATCAGCATTTATTTTTAAATCTGCACCAGTATTTGGATCTGTAGCATCTACGGCTTCAATATCTAAAGGACCAGGTAAGTAACGACAAATTGCATCTAAGGCAGTTTGTACTCCTTTGTTTTTGAAAGAAGAACCACACATCATCGGAATGATGGAAATGTCAATAGTTGCTTTACGTATTGCAGCATGCACTTCATCTTCAGTGATTGTATTCGGATCATCAAAGAATTTTTCTAACAAATTTTCGTCATAATCAGCTACTGCTTCAATAAGTGCTTGACGCCATTCAGCTACGTCTGCAGTCATATCATCAGGAATTGGCACTTCTTTAAAGGTCATACCTAAAGTTGCATCTTCCCAAACAATGGCTTTCATAGTGATTAAATCCACCACACCTTTGAAATTATCTTCAGCTCCAATTGGTAATTGTAATGGAACAGCTTTAGCGCCTAACATGTCACGAACTTGTTTTACCACGTTCAAGAAATCAGCACCGCTACGATCCATTTTATTTACAAACCCAATACGTGGAACTTTGTATCTATTAGCTTGACGCCATACTGTTTCAGATTGTGGCTCAACACCAGAAACTGCACAAAATAAAGCTAACAAACCATCTAATACACGTAAAGAACGTTCTACTTCTACAGTAAAATCCACGTGACCTGGGGTATCAATAATGTTGAATTTGTATAATTTTGTCAAATCGGTTTTAGCGCCTTGAACAGTTGGGAAATTCCAAAAGCAGGTTGTTGCCGCACTGGTAATTGTAATTCCTCTTTCTTGTTCTTGTGCCATCCAATCCATAGTAGCACCCCCGTCATGTACTTCACCAATTTTGTGATTAACACCTGTGTAGTACAAAATACGTTCTGTAGTTGTGGTTTTACCAGCATCAATATGCGCAGCAATTCCAAAATTCCTTTGATAGCGTAAATCTGCCATTTTAGTATAAAATTTTAATTAGGTTAAGAAAAATTCGGTATTGAATTTTTCGAGGGTGCAAAAGTAATATTTTTTCTTGAGATTGGAAAAAGAAGTCGTTAAATAATTAAGAACAAACTTGAGCCATGACTATTATAGAAGGATTAAATGAAGAATGCCATACAAATTTGTATGGCATTCGATTATTGTTATAAGTAATTACTTAAGCTAAAGTGATGCTTTTATCTAAATAAACATCTTGAATTGTATTTAATAATTCAACTCCATCTTTCATGGGTTTTTGGAAGGCTTTTCTTCCACTAATTAAGCCCATGCCGCCTGCGCGTTTGTTCACGACGGCTGTCATTACTGCTTCTGCTAAATCAGTTGCACCTTTACTTTCGCCACCACTATTGATTAAACCAACTCGGCCCATATAGCAATTCGCTACTTGATAACGGGTTAAATCAATTGGATGATCAGTAGTTAATTGATCATACACCAATTTATGCGTTTTACCATATTTCAAGGCATTATAACCGCCATTGTTGGTTGGTAATTTTTGTTTGATAATATCTGCTTGGATGGTTACACCTAAATGGTTGGCTTGTCCAGTTAAATCAGCGGCTGCATGGTAATCAGCATCGGCAGTTTTGAAACCAGGGTTACGTAAATAACACCATAAAACTGTGGCCATGCCTAATTCGTGTGCATATTCAAAGGCTTTAGCTACTTCTTGAATTTGACGAGTTGATTCGTCGCTACCAAAATAAATGGTGGCTCCAACTGCAGTTGCACCCATATTCCAAGCATCTTTAATGGTACCAAACATAATTTGATCGAATTTGTTTGGGTAGGATATAAATTCGTTGTGATTGATTTTTACGATAAATGGAATTTTATGTGCATATTTTCTTGCTACAGCGCCAAGTACACCATAAGTAGAAGCAACTGCATTACAACCGCCTTCCATAGCCAATTTGACGATATTCTCAGGATCAAAATAAATAGGGTTAGGTGCAAATGAAGCTCCAGCACTATGTTCGATTCCTTGATCTACTGGTAATATAGATACATAGCCTGAATTTTTTAATCTACCATGACCTAACAAAGCTTGGATGCTTTTTAGGGTTTGAAGGTTGCGATTGCTATTAATCCATACTTCATCGATTGTCTTTTTTGAAGGTGCATAAAGATCATCTTTAGAAATGGTTGTTGATTTGTGCTCGAGGTAATAAGCAGCATCTTTTCCTAATAGATCAATAATTGTTTGATTTGCCATAATGAGAGATATTTTGATAATTGGAGTGCGAAATTAATAAAAAGTGCCAAAAAAGGGTAACTTTTTACAGAAAATAGCTGAATTATGGCTGAGTATCAATAAAAGACCTAAAACATGCTTACACTAGAATCTTGTATTGCGGCAGGGATTGAGTGAAAAGCCCGCATCCCGAGAGGCTTGACGATATTCAATTTTTTTTCGATACAAGATAGCCGAATCGGGAGTGGACTTGCAAGGAAAGCCCGATTGCCGCCCCAATTCAACTGATTCTATTCGTGTGATATCAATGCTTATTTAAAAACCAGGAAATTTCTACCATAGTCATAATCTTGCTCTAGGTAATTTAATAACTGTTGAAAATGCCTAGGCTCGTTTAAGAAATCAGTTTGTGTAGTGTCTATGATAAGCGTTTTGAACTTATCAGACTTAACAAGTTGGAGGTAAGCATTTTGTAACTGAATTAAGTAAGCCTCGTCCATATTTTGTTCGTAATCTCTATTTCGTTTGCTGATATTATCTTTTAATTTTTCGAGTGGTGCATGTAAATAGATTAATAAATCAGGCTCAGGGAGATTGGGATAGATAATGTCGAAGAGCGTTTCATACAATTTATATTCATCATCTGGTAGGTTGATTCTGGCGAAGAGTTTACTTTTCATAAATAAATAATCAGAGATTAAATACTGATTGAAGAGATCTCTTGTATTGAGCATATCTTTTAATTGCCGGAATCGATCTGCGAGAAAAGACAATTCTAAAGGGAAGGAGTATTTATCTTTATCTGCATAAAATTTTGGTAGAAAAGGATTGTCTGCAAATTGTTCTAGAA
>JAGNOY010000132.1 GCA_017989935.1 Chitinophagaceae bacterium | reverse complement strand
TGAATTAGTTGCTGAAGAAACAGGCGCCTTAGTAATTGATACAAGAGATGCTGCTGAATTTTGTAAGGGCTTTGTGCCACGTTCTATTAATATTGGTATTAAAGGAGATTTTGCCCCTTGGTTAGGTACTTTGGTTGTTGATGTGAAACAACCAATTTTAGTTGTTACAGAAAAAGGGAAAGAAGAAGAAGTGATTACAAGAATGAGTCGTGTTGGATTCGATCATGTTGTAGGTCATTTGAAAGGAGGTATTGATACTTGGATAGAGTCAGGAAAAGAAATTGATCATGTGGAAAGAATAAGTTCCGAAGAATTTAAAGAACAATTTGTTCCTGGACAAAGCAAGGTTTTAGATCTAAGAAAAGAAGGTGAGTATGCTGCTGAACATGTGCAGGATGCTTATAACAGACCATTGGCATATATCAATGATTGGATAAAAGAAATTAATACAAACGAGCATTTTTATATTCATTGTGCCGCTGGGTACCGCAGTATGATTGCGGCTTCTATTTTACAATCTCGAGGATATAGAAATTTTTCTGAAATCGAAGGAGGGTTTAACGCCATCAAACAAACAAATGTGCCTATGACTGATTTTATTTGTCAGAGCAAGGTGATGGCGGTTTAAGGATTTATTCGCATAATTTATACAGAACATTTTAATATAAAGCCCGAAGGGTTCAGGGCCCCCGACACGAAATTTCTTTGAAGTGAAATCAATGTCGGGGGCAATGATATTATGCTTTGTTCATTTCAATAATCTTGTATAAAGACGAAATGGCTTGTTCGTGTTTTTTAACGAATGGGTTGTCTAAATCCCAAACATAACCTGCGAGTACCGAGCAGATTTGTTTTTTGATTTCAGGATCTTGGTTGGCGGAAAAAAATATTTCATGAAGTTCGCCTGTGTACCAAGTGGAAACATAGGTTCTGAATGTATTGATGCCTTGCATCATGTAAGCGGTATAATCAATGTCCCAATCGATACTTTCACCACGAAGAAACTTACCCACCAGCTTGCCTGCTTTATTTCCAGACTCCATCGCAAAAGTAACGCCTGAAGAAAAAACAGGGTCCAGAAATTCGGTGGCGTTGCCAACAAGAACATAGCCTTCACCAAATAATTGTTTGGTAGAAATCGAATAGCCTTCGATCGTTTTAGGTTCGAACATCATGTCTGCATCAGCAAATCGTTCGGCTGTATTTGGGTCTGAAGCAATTAAATGCCTCATTCGTTCGATGGGATCTTGGGGCATTTGATCAAAGAATTCTGGATCGCCCACAAATCCTACCGAAGTAATGCCATCAGAGAATGGAATAATCCAAATCCAAACTCGGGTTTGATGAACAACCACTGTTATACGATTTCCATCGATACCTTCCGGGCGTTTCAAATCTTTGAAATGAGAAAAATGCGTTTTTCGTTTTCCTAGATTTGAGGGCTCATCAAGATTAAACATACGCGGGATGACTCGACCATAGCCACTGGCATCTACGATAAATTTTGCTGCGATTTCTTTACTATTTCCTTCTGCATCTTTTAAAGTTGTGACTGAATCTGTACCATTAAATTTGATGGATTCAACAGCAGTTTCGAACTCTAAATCGATGCCCATTTTCTTGGCACCATTTGACAAAATTTGGTCAAATTTACCTCTAGGTACTTGCCAAGTCCATGTCCAGCCATTACTAAATTGATCTGAGAAATTGAAGTCGCAAACTTGATCGCCACGTAAAAATTTTGCGCCGAATTTTTCTTGAAATCCTGCAGCTTTTATATCTTCTAAGTATCCTGCTTCTTCAAGGTGATCCATCACTCTAGGGAGCAAACTTTCGCCAATCACGAAGCGAGGGAATTTTTCTTTTTCTACCATTTTAATGTTGAAGCCTTGTTGTTTCAACATAGATGCGGCGATACATCCTGCTGGACCAGCGCCGATTACTAAAACGTCTGTTGTTTCCATAATTTTAATTTAATTATCTTCTGCAAACCAGGCTGCATAAGAGGTTGGTGTTTCTTGTAATTTGATATTATGTAAGGATAAATTTGGAGGCAATTTTTGAACAATAGTTTGTTGGAACTCAATTAATAAATTTTCGCAACTTGGTTGAAAAGGCACATAATTTATTTTATCAAAATTTTCGTTGAGTCCTTCAATAAGTGCGTGTGGTGTGTTTTTATTCAGGGTGAGTGAATGATCGAATTTAGAAATTATTTCAGCTTGGATAATTTGTTTGAAATCTGAAAAATCAATGACCATACCATCTTTGGGATTTAAAGGTTCTTGTATGATTTCGCCAAGGAGGGTAACACTTAAATGATAGGTATGCCCATGAATATTTTTACATGGTCCATCATGCCCAAATAATGCATGGGCCATATCGAAACTAAATGTTTTGGTGACTCTGATTTTATTGCTTGAAGACATCTTTACTTTTTATACGTTTTCGCCCCAATGTGTTAATTCGTCAGCAGACCAAAGATCTGGAAAGAAAATACGACGTTGGTATTTTGGGTGCATATATTTTTGCCATTCACTACCTCCAGTTGCATCCGCATTGCCTAAATATTTGGCAGCTGCATGATAGTGTGCCATCACCCAACTCACATTGACTGTGTAATCGTAATGACGCATGGCTTTAATTAAATTTTCGTCTTGACGAACTTCTTCTGGCAATTGCTTAAATTTAGTCCAAAGATTCGTTGTGTTGTAATCTTCCATTTTGCGGAGGAACATATCTTTATATTTCTCTTCAAATAATGTTAGTAGGGTATTTTTTTTGCCCGTTGCATGATCTTTGCCTGCAGCCTGCCAATATAAGTGTTCGAAGGCGTGAGAATAAGGTGTATTTCTATCAATTGTTGCACGAAAGCGGTAGTCGATAAGGTTGATTAGTTCGGTAGAAGAAAATTCTATCAATCTATACTGAGCGCTTTGAAATCCACTAGCTGGGGTTAGGGTATTTCTGAATTTCATGTATTGTTCACGTTCCATGCCATCACCCATGATATCAAATGATGTTGAAAGCATATCGAAATAACGGCTAATTCTACGAAGTTTCTCTGTGAAGAAGTTGGCTTCTATCGTTTCACATTGACTCACCTGATCAATTTCCCAGAGTATCATTTTAAAAAGTAGTTCGTTAATCTGATGATACATGATAAACACCATTTCGTCTGGAAGGGTGGTTCGTTGCGTTTGCAATCCTAGCAAGGCTTCTGGCATGATATAATCCCAATAGGTTATGGGTTTTGCCCATACTAATCCTTCGAGATGTACATCTGTATTTTGATTAATAGCAGAAAACTTTTGATGTAAACGATCAATGAGTTTTTCTTGTTCTTGTGTCATACAATAAGATTGAAAAAAATGATTTGTAAATTGAATTTAATGAATCTTAAATTCTGTGAACGAACATGGAATTGGAAAAAGGAATAAGTTTACTCCTGAACTACGATAACTAGGATGGCTTGCGAATAATATTTTTCCAAATGTTCATAGCACAAAGATGGTAGTTTTTTTCGAAAATACAAACGGAAATGCAGGTGAATATTGAATCAAATTAATAAAGAATTTGGTTTAGAAAAAATTCTACTCGACTATTGATTTTTCATAAATTCATGGATTAAAGTATCAATTTCTTCGTCTGTGGTGGACGTTGAAATGTTTTTTTCAGTAATGATTTGTTGTATCATGGCTTCTTGTTCTTTTCCTTTGTTATAAGCAATTTGGTATTCGATATTTGTGAAAGACACCATGCTATATAAAGGGAAATATTTGTCAGGGTATAAGAAATTGATTCTTCTTTCTATTTTTTGAAGTAAGAGAAAAGCTGGGTCAGCTACACGATCTCGCATGACGATGTAATTGTATAATGACAAATCTTGTACTGCGTCGCCATTTGGTTTTCTGATGCGTTCGTATTCTTTAAAAACTTCTGTCCAATTTTCTTGGTGTTTCTGCATCAATTCCCACATTACACTACAATCTTCAAATCCAGCATTCATGCCTTGGCCAAAGAAAGGTACGGTGGCATGTGCTGCGTCACCCATGAGGGCCAATTTGCCATGAGTCCATGGGAAGCATCTAATAATAGCTAATGATGATAAGGGATGTTCGTCCCAAGCATCAGCTACTGTGGGAAGTAGTTGATAAAAGTCAGGAAATACTTCTTTAAAAAAATCTGTGACTTTTTCCTTGGTGGTCAGGTTATTGAAACAATGTTCATGACCATCAAAGGGCATAAATAAGGTGCAGGTATAAGAACCATCAAAATTTGGGAGTGCGATAAGCATGAACCTGCCTCTAGGCCAAATGTGTAAGGTATTTGTTGCTAGTTTGTGTGTACCATCCTCATTGGCTGGAAGTAAAATTTCACGATATCCATCTTCAATATAATTTTGAGAATAGCTAAAGCGATCTAATTTTTGCATACCATTATAACGAGCAGCACTAAATGCCCCATCTGTGGCAAAAATAACATCAGCCTTTGCTTCGGTAATTTCTCCTGTTTGCGTTTGTTTAAATGTAGCAAGTCCTTGTTCAAGGTTAACATTGATACATTCTTGATTAAATTGAATATTTACGCCACCGTCTTTTTCAGCAATGCTCATTAAAGTAGCATTAATATCCCATCGGGAAACGGAATAAATGGCTTGTCCTTCATTGCCATAAGGTTGATAAGCAGTACTACTATCTTTTCCATGCATAGTTCTTCCATACATGGGTATTGATATTTTACGTATTTCATCGCCTACACCAATATCATCTAGGCCTTTCCAGCCTCTATAACTCATGGCAAGATTAATAGACTTTCCTGCACTCATTTTCTGCAATCTCATATCATTTCTTCGCTCATACACATTGACTATATAGCCAGCTTTTTTTAAATAAATAGCCCAAAGTGAACCGACTAAGCCTGAACCAATTATGGTTGCTATTTTATTTTTTGTATCGTTCATTACCTCATGTTAATTTAAGAATGTGCAATTTAATACTTAGTTGTTGATTTTTATCTTGTAAAAGCATATTAAGCATTGATTAAATCTAACTTCGCAGTAAAGTGTCTAAGTAATGTTGCTTCCTCTACTATTTTTAAACCCATTATGTAATTCTTTTGTTTAAAAACTTGAATGATCACTTCAGCGACATAGTCTATATGACTTTGAGTATACACTCTTCTAGGAATAGCTAAACGCACTAATTCTAATTGTGAGGGAATTAATTTTCCTTCTTCATCATATTTCCCAAACATGAAGGAGCCAATTTCTACTCCTCTGACACCACCTTCAACATACAAAGCACAAACCAAAGCTTGTCCTGGATATTCATGTGAAGGAATATGCGGTAAGAAATTTTTAGCATCTAAATACACTGCGTGTCCACCAGAAGGTTGCATAACTGGCACACCAGCCTCTACTAATTTCTTTGTTAAATATTCCATGCTAGTAATTCTGTAATGCAAATAGCTTTCTTCCATAACTTCATTCAACCCAATAGCGATAGCTTCTAAATCTCTGCCTGCTAAGCCGCCATAGGTTGGAAACCCTTCTGAAATTACTAATAAATTTCTACACGCTTGTGCTAAATCTTCAGTTCTTAGTGCCAAGAATCCTCCGATGTTTGCAAAGGCATCTTTCTTTGCACTCAAGGTGCATCCATCAGCATAAGAGAACATTTCGTTCGCAATTTCTTGTATGGATTTATTGGCAAATTCTGCTTCTCTAATTTTTATAAAGTATGCATTCTCAGCAAATCGACAAGCATCAATGAAAAATGGAATTTCATGTGTTGAACAAACTTTTTTCACTTCACGAATATTTTGCATGCTCACTGGCTGTCCGCCACCACTATTATTTGTTACGGTCATGATAACCATGGCAATATGTTTAGCACCATGCTCATCTATCGTTCTTTTTAATGCCTCTACATCCATATTGCCTTTGAATGGTGCAGAAATAGTAGGATGCTTTCCCTCCTCACAAACTAAATCAATACCTTTAGCACCTGAATGTTCTATATTAGCACGGGTTGTATCAAATAAGGTATTGCTGATGAAGATTTTTCCTGCACCTCCTGTTATGCTAAATAATATTTTTTCTGCAGCACGACCTTGATGTGTAGGAATTACAACTGGCATTCCTGTGATATTTTGTACAGCACTTTCGAATCTGAAAAAACTTGGACTACCTGCATAAGACTCATCGCCTTGCATGATGCCTGCCCATTGATTACTACTCATGGCACTTGTACCACTGTCTGTTAATAAATCAATGA